>NZ_JBJOSA010000030.1:0-39258 GCF_045897515.1 Rossellomorea oryzaecorticis
GCTAACCGTTACTACTGCCTTCACGGCTCGGGACTTGAACCCTGTAGATTGTGCGCATGCCTGGCACACACAAAAAAGAAACCTTTCCCGAGGTAAGAGAAAGGTTTCACTATCATTGGATCGGAGCTCCCGGCGGGATATATGCAGGCGGGACTTTCAACCATCCGCGCTCCTTCATTTTCGTCTTCAGTTCCAAGCCCAATACGGATTTCTCCGACTGGAACCTCATCCACATCAAACCGATGTCACTCCTGATGCTTTGACTGTTATTCGTAGCACACATAACGATGTTGGTGGCAATCTTTGCAGAAATCAGATTCGCGATTTCGGAATCGGTTGCCTTCACCCCCATCGGGATACTGTCTGGGTTGGACACGGGTTTCTTCTCGGAAGTATCGGAAAGGGGGATGCCTTCTTTCAGCATGAACTCTTCAATCGTCTGCATTTGATGCAGGGCGAGTTTTTTTGTATCTTTCAGGATATGCAGCAAATCCTTGTCCGTGGTCGTGTTCAATGCTGCTTCCAGAATCGGAACTTCTTCTGCAATTGCCGTGTAATAAAGCCAGCATCCCATAGCTTCCCCGATATGAGGGCGGGGCTTAGGTTCATCATCGAACCGGGTTTTCAGGTAATCAAACAATGCTTCCAGCGTGTTTGGCACGGACATTCACCTCATCGAAATAGTTATTGTCGATTTTAAGATAACCACAATATGGGAAATTATACATTTAATCGAGTAGGAGGCTAATCATTAATTGATTAGCCGACCTCTCACACCACCGTACGTACGGTTCCGTATACGGCGGTTCAATAACTTAAGTACCGACGCTCATATAAAAAGTTAAGGTCTTTTAGACCCCACTTTTTGAGCGTTTTTGTTTTAATTGCCTTCTGTAACGTTTCACTCCTGGAAATTCTCCAATATCCCTTTCGGGAATTAGCTACTTTCCAAGCTTCCTCGTTTTTGATACCCAATCTTCTTAGTTGATGGTATTTTGTTTTAGTCTCTTTCCATCTTTTCCAAATGATTTGTCTGAGGCGATGGTTTAGCCACTTTGCTATTTCCTGAATGAACTTCTTCATGAAACTTATTCCATAGTAATTTATCCATCCAACAGTCACCATGTTGATTTCTTTAGCTATATCCTTGAATTTCCCCGCGCGTTTTCTCTTAGTAATATTCTTCAGTTTGGATTTGAATCTCTTCTTTGCTGAGTGGTGGGGTCTACATCCTACTCCTTTAGAAGAGCTATGAATACAGAAGCCCAGAAACTTCAGTTTAGTAGGAGATCCAACTTTACTTTTGGTATGGTTAACCGTTAACTTCAACTCTTTCTCGAGATAAGTTGTAATACTTTCAAGTACCCGATGACCTGCCCGTTCACTTTTAACGTAAATGCAAAAGTCATCCGCGAAACGTACAAATTTATGTCCACGTTTCGCTAACTCTGTGTCCAATTGGTTTAAATATATATTACTAAGAATTGGTGATAGTACTCCTCCTTGAGGAGCACCAGATTCTGTCGACTTAGTCAATCCGTCTTCGAGTATCCCACTCTTAAGGAACTTCCAAATTAGCTTTATGATAACTTTATCTTGGATGAATACCTTAAGGTATTCCATTAGTTTCTGATGGTTAATAGTGTCAAAGTAGCTCTTTAAATCACAGTCTACTACTACTTTATAACCCTGTTCATAATATTTCTTGGATTGTTCTATGGCTTGGTGTTGATTCCTATTTGGACGAAAACCAAAGCTTGATTCAGAGAAATATGGATCGATGATTCCACCAATTACTTGGTAAATTGCCTGTTGGACCATTCTGTCACGAACACATGGGATGCCTAATTTTCGTTTACTTCCATCTGGTTTAGGTATTTTAACCCTTTTGACTGGGAGAGGCTCATATGATCCATCTCTCAATTTCCTTTTCAGATGGTATAGGTATTTACTGACATGACCAAAGAGTTCCTCTACAGTCATACCATCGATCCCCGGTGCACCTTTGTTGGCTTTTACCTTTTCACACGCTCTTATTAGATTGTTATTATCAATTACTCTGTCAATTAATTTGATACCCTCTTGTTGTCCTGATTTGATGAAGGCAGTACTACACACTTTCGCATATTCTTTAGCTTCCAGCCTATTCTTCTGCGAATAGCCATCATTTGATGTTTTCCGTGGTTGTTGCACTGTCCTCAACTCCTTAGTCCTTCAAGATTGTTATTGTTCAGCCCTTCGTTCCGTAGGAACTACTATGGCCTCTGCTGACTCCTTACAATTCAACCTGCCATCACTGTCAGATTTGTTCCTGTGAGATATTCCATCTCTCTTGTCGGGAACCCTTGTAAGGCCTCCCCGGGTAAGAGCTATAACCTTCCTCCCATGTAACTGCTGTATCTACTGTATGGAATTCGTGCAGTATAGGACTTTGTTTTGTTTGGCAAACTCGTCCATTCCAATTCAGCCTTATATACAGTTTCTGTTCGTCAGTTCGGGATTTTGCCTCCGGCTTCCTTCAGATTCCACCTCACGATGGACACCCTTGCCATTAGCTAACAGTTCCTACTGCCAAGCCTGTAGTGGACTTTCACCTCCAAGTTATAGCCCATGCCGGGCGCACCAAAAGTACCCGTACCTGCCGTTTAGTCAGCGGATACGGGTAATCGTTTTTATTGGAGCGGGATCTTGATATCCCCTTTGATCCATGATGGATAGTCCTGGAGTTCAAGCGTAATTGGCGAGAGACTGTCATTGACACTGTATGGGAACCCGAATTCTTTATCACCTATTTTCATAAATTGATCCAATTTATGTTTCTTTCCGCTCGGGTCTTCGAAAGAATTGAAGGCAGTTATATGATTCACTTTGTCGTATGCTTTATCCCAGGAGAACAACAGTGAATGATCCTCATATTTTACCGAGGCCAATCTATCATCGGGGGCTTCAAGAATTTTTTCTTCGGAAGGATTGACCACGACTTCTAATTGATCCTTTTCTAGGGCCCTGATTGAATTGAAGGCAAGATATAATTTATCTGGTTTTTCAAAGTAATTGCTTTGCAGATAATAAGTAATTTTATCGAAATCGCCGGTGGACACGACTCCATCAGCTATCTTCGACCAGGTTTCCCCTTTTTCATTCACTAGCCTCAGGTCCTCAATATTGAAAATCCTCATCGTATTCGTTGACGGAAACTCGAAGAAAACCGCTGTTCGGGTCGGCGCTACCTTTACTTCCCCAACATGAATTTTCTGATTTTCTATTACAAATGTCTTGTCGACTTCGACGGCTCTTGTTTTCCCCACCTTATCCCTGTCAATCGTAAATGGGATCCGCCATTCCCCGTTCAGCTTCTCCGTCCCGTCCTCCAGGTTCAGGACAAACTCATACGCCTGTTCATGCAGCGGTTTTTCCAGCCCGATTGTTGAAGTATATAATTCATCCGAATCATTCAAACCTTCCCCGCCGACGGATGAATGTATCTTAGGAACCGACTTCCCATTTCTTGTTTGAATATCAATTTTGTATGAACGTACATCTTTCAATGACCTTCCTTTTGAGTCTAAGGAATAAAACAACACAATCTGTTCTTCATCCAGGATAAAGGAGTCCAGTGTGACGGTTATTCCATGATGTTCATCCGATCCCCCTGCCTTTTGAGCATAATTATTCTCGATGGTCGAAAGTAACCCTTTATCCATTCTTACGAGCTCAACAACCTTCTCCATACCGGGCATGCCGCTCACCAATCGGGCAAAATCATTTGAAGTACGTAGTGACCCGGCAAATACAGCAAGGATAAAAACAGCTGCTGCAGATACCATCCAAGCCCTGGCAGCCAGACTCTTTCCTGACGCTTTCTTCCCTTTTCGAAAACCGGATTGAATCGCTTCATCCAAACGGTGATGAGGGATCGTCACATCTTTTAGCTTTTGCTTCGTTTCATTCAACTTTTTTTCTTCGTGTTCATACATGGAAGTCACCCTCCTTTTCTTTCAACTGATTACGGAGTAAACGAAGTCCTTTGTGCAGCCATGTTTTCACAGTACCTTCTGGACAATCTAAAATTTGCGCAATTTCGTTGATTTTCAGATCATGGAGATACTTGAGCATGATGACATGTTGGTACGGATGCTCCAGCGAACGGATGGCGTCCTCTGTCTCAATTGAGGTACGATGTGCAGGGTCTTCAATTGACTGGATGAGCTGATCGTTATAGAGCACGTTTCTTTTTCTTTACTTCATCATGGCAATAATTCAGCAGGATCCGGATCAGCCAAGTGGTGAAGTATTCATTTTTCCTCAGCTTCTTGATCCCTTTATACGCCCGGTATGTCGTTTCTTGAATCGCCTCTACGGCATCATCTTCATTTTTTAAATATGAAATGGCCATGCGATAGAGCTGTTCTTTATGTGAGAGGATCAGCTGATACAACGCATCCTCATCGCCTTTTTTCGCTTTCTTGACCATAGTGAGATCCAGCTCACTCATCAGGAATTCCCCCTTCCCTCTATTGATTAGACATCAGAATGCCGAAAAAGTTTTGATGGATTTGAATTTTTTAAAAACAAAATGGACTTACATCTCATTCGGTCATGAGATGTAAGTCCTGGCTCATCTTTAGCTCGTAAAATCACAGCTATTCGGATTTCAGATTACCTTTCACCTTATTTTCGTAATAGGTCACCAGCTCCGGATAATCTGCCATTTCTTTTTTTCCTTTTTCATTAAGCTGATAGATGCCCCTTTGGACGCGGTCGAACCATTTATAATAATTTTTCTGCAGGATGGAAGGGGTTTTATCGCCGGTCCCCAATTCTTTCAATGTTTTCGGGGACAGCGGTCCGTGATTATCGAGGCAGCATGCAATATGAATGCAGCTTTCCTTGTAGGCAGTCATGATTTTTGTCTTGTTGCTGCCGCCGGTATTATAATCCGCGCTGCGGCCTTCGATTTCTTTTATGAGTGCGGTCCGTTTCCTTTTGCTGTAGGTCATGACTTTCTTTCGATCGAACGGCTGCGGGTGCGCCGTGAATTCAACTTTTGGCCTTTTTGTCAAGGATACGGTGATCAAGCCCAATTCCAATCGTTTTACGAGATGGCATATGTCATTCCATCTTTTCGAGCGGGTGCGCTTCGGCTTTGGGATCGCAATATAGACAAGCTCAGTCAATCGCTGGCGTTTAGCGGCCTGTATCAATAAATCGACCGTCAGGGAAAGCTTCAGCTCTACGATAATAAGTTCTTCGCCCTTCACCGCCGTCAGGTCGCAGTCGTTCACTTCCCCGTTCACTTTGTACCCGAGTTTTGTGAAATGTTTCTGTATGGGCTGATAGAGATCGGCTTCTTTTCTTTTTTTCTCTGTCATATGTAAAACCTTCTTCATGGATAATCTGTTAATTAAAGTATAGAGCATTTGGTGCGGTTTGTAAGGGGGATTTATAGATTAATAGAGGGGGTGGATGTTTGTGGATGTTCCGCCTCATTTAATAGGGATGATGCTTTGTGGTAACTCTCACCCCGCGGCATGGTTATGTTCTTAAGTGGGCGGTCTTTCAGGCGGTCCTTATTTAGAATCATTCTTATGAGATCATATAATTGGAAATAGGATCGTATTTTTTGTCGAATGGATCATAAATCTGCAATTAGGATCGTATTTTTCCAAACAGGATCATAAATCTCCAATTAGGATCGTATTCTTTCGAATTGAAGCAGAAAGCCGCGATCAGAGGACATATTTAACCTTCAAAAAGACAAAACAGACTCTCCCGTAAGGAAAAGCCTGCTTTTTTCTTCGTTTCTTGTCTCTATCACGTCAATTTCATGCAGATTTTATGCCAGAATGAACATTCCGCTTCTGCTCGGACGTTTACCAGATACAATCAGAATCATTCAACACCCATAAACGTTAATCACTCAATAAACCAAACCTAGAATCTATTTATTCCTCAGCTTCTCAACCTCATCCGCCACGAATTGAACGGAAGTGCCGATCACGACCTGGATGGAGTTGGTGCCTACGATATTGATTCCCGGTACTCCGGTCGCCTTAATGCGCTGCTGGTCGACTGCTTCCATGTCTTTCACTTCGACGCGGAGGCGGGTGACACAGTTGTCGACGGACGTGACATTTTCATCACCGCCGAGGCCGGCATAAATTTCGGAAGCCATGACAGAGAAACGGTCACCTTCAGTTACAGGACTGGCGATTGCACCTTCTTCAGTGTCTTCTTCACGTCCCGGTGTCATCAGATTGAATTTTGCAATCAGGAAACGGAACAGGAAGTAATAAATAAGGGCGAACACGATTCCCTGTACGAGAAGCATATATGGCATATTTGCAAGCGGAAGTCTCGAGCTAAGGACAAAGTCAACGAATCCAGCGCTGAAACCGAATCCTGCCGTCCATTGGAAGAATGACGCAATGGCAAGTGATAATCCAGTCAATACGGCATGCGCAACGTATAAAGCTGGAGCTACGAACATAAACGCGAATTCAAGCGGTTCCGTGACCCCTGTAAAGAAGGAAGCAAAACCAGCCGCCAGCATTAGGGAGGCAACCTGCTTCTTCTTGGCAGGCTTTGCCGCATGATACATGGCAAGTGCCGCCGCCGGCAAACCGAACATCATGACCGGGAAGAATCCGGCCTGGTACATTCCGGTTACACCCTTCTCGCCCTTTCCGGACCAGAAGTTCCCGATATCGTTGATTCCAGCTACATCGAACCAGAATACCGAATTCAATGCGTGGTGAAGTCCGGTCGGGATAAGCAGGCGATTGAAGAATCCATAGAGTCCTGCTCCCGTGAAGCTCAAGGCACTGATTTCCTTACCGAAAGATACAAGTGCTGTATAGATAACCGGCCATACGAACAGCATGATACCTGATACTACAAGCATCGCCACCGCCGACATGATCGGTACCAGACGCTTTCCGCTGAAGAATGCGAGTGCATCCGGCAGCTTCACATGACTGAAGCGGTTGTACATACCTGCCGCTACAAGTCCGGAAAGAATCCCTACGAATTGATTCCCGATCTTGGCGAACGCAGGATTGACACTTTCTGCATCCATCCCTTCAAGCATCGCGACTGAGTCAGGTGAAAGCAAAGTTGTAATGACAAGATAAGCGACCAATCCACTTAATGCAGCGGACCCGTCTTTAGCTTTCGCCATTCCCAAGGCGACACCGACCGCAAACAATACGGCCATATTATCAATGATCGAGGAGCCTGCTTTGATCAAGAAAGCGGCAACCGGACTGTCGGCACCCCATCCTGTCGGGTCGATCCAATACCCGATCCCCATCAGGATCGCTGCTGCCGGAAGAACGGCAACCGGAAGCATCAAGGAACGCCCGATTCTTTGTAAATATTTCATCATTTTGTTTTCCCCCTATCTTGTGAGTTCCCTGTTGATTCTAAAACAATCATCGAATGAATAGTCTTGACATCACTTCCTGTCTTTCTGGATGCTGGACGTGTTGTCCGAATTTGGACAAAACTCCTCTAGTAGAAACTATTCACTCATGGACCAGTTTAGAATCATATGTAATGACGTTTGAAAACCCTTTCATCTATTTTCCCTTTAATGCACCCGGGAGAAAAGAGACTAATGGCTCAGTAGAATAGTAATAGAAAATTATGGTAGTGACAAGGTTTTTTTGTAAATACAAAACCTCCAGGGCAGATATCCCTGGAGGTGAGGTCTGTTCCTTGAAAATTATGGTAGTTCAGTCGTACCCATCAAGAATCGGTCGCATTCTCTTGCAGCCCCGCGTCCTTCATTGATTGCCCATACGATAAGGCTTTGACCGCGGCGCATGTCTCCTGCTGCGAAAACGCCGTCTACATTGGTTGTGTATTTATCATACTCGGCATCGACAGTTGTGTTGCTTTTCGTTTCGATTTCAAGCTCCTTCAACAGCCCCTGCTCAGGACCGCTGAAGCCGATTGCAAGCAGAACAAGGTCTGCCGGCCATACTTTTTCCGTGCCGGGAAGCTCTTCTCTGACACGGTTGCCATTCTCATCAATTTTCAATGATACGTTCACCGTATGCACTTCTTTGATATGGCCGTCTTCATCCCCGACGAATTTCTTCGTCATGACGGCATAGGCACGCGGATCATGACCGAATACTTCTTCCGCTTCCTTCTGTCCGTATTCTACACGGTGGATGATCGGATATTGCGGCCACGGGTTCCCCACTTCATCGCGGATTGCCCCTTTTTTTGCATAGATATCGAATTGCGTCAGGCTTTTGCAGTTATGTCTGATGGAAGTTGCAATGCAGTCTGTGCCCGTGTCACCGCCTCCGATGACAATCACATTCTTCCCAGCTGCAGACAGGTATTCTCCATCAGCAAAATTGGAATCCAGCAGGCTCTTGGTGTTTGCGTGAAGGAAGTCCATTGCATAATGGACACCTTTCAAGTTTCTTCCTTCCACTTCTAAATTCCGGTGAACTGTCGCTCCTCCGCAAAGAATGACTGCATCGAACTCACTCTTTAATTCAGAAGAGGAAATATCTTTCCCAACTTCTGTATTCGTGATAAATTTAATTCCCTCTTTTTCAAGGATATCCACACGACGCTTCACCACAGTGTATGGAAGCTTCATTTCTGGGATGCCATAAGTCAGCAGACCTCCCACACGGTCATTCCGTTCGAATACCGTTACCAGGTGACCTGCTTTATTAAGCTGTGCGGCGGCAGCCAATCCGGCAGGACCGGAACCTACTACTGCCACCCTTTTTCCTGTACGGACTTCTGGAGGCTGCGGCACGACCCATCCTTCTTCAAATCCTTTCTCGATGATGGACCTTTCCACCGTGCGGATTGCGACAGGAGGTTCATTGATGCCGAGGACGCATGCCCCCTCGCATGGAGCAGGGCAGGCAAATCCCGTGAACTCCGGGAAGTTATTCATTTCATGCTCCCGTTTGAGTGCTTCCTTCCATTGTCCTTGATACACCAGGTCATTCCATTCTGGAATCAGATGATAAACAGGGCACCCAGTCGTGACGCCTGCAAGCTCCATCCCGGACTGACAGGTAGGAACGCCGCAGTCCATGCAGCGGGCCCCCTGCTTCCTGACCTCCTCCTCTGAAAGGGGGAGAGTATAATCCTCCCAATCTTTCGTACGGTCGGCAGGTTTCCTTTCATCCAGCGTTTGTCTCTTGTATTCCATGAAACCAGTCGGTTTTCCCATCCATATCCCCCTCCTTCTTTACTTAACTGTCTCTAATTTTTTTGTACTTTCTTCAAATGCGGTCATTTCAGCATCGAATTTCTCGAGGCCGCTGTCTTCAAGTTCAGAGATCCTCTCTTTCATCTTCAGATAGGATTTCGGTATCACACGTACAAATTTGGAAACATAGGCATCCCAGTTAGCCAATATCTTCTTTCCATTTGCACTATTTGTATACTCAACATAGTTCTGGATCAGGTCGTATACTTCTTTTGTTTCTTCAGGGTCGAATAACGGCTGCAGTAGGACAAGCTCCTTGTTGCAGCGGGAACTGAATGAACCGTCTTCATCAAGGACGTAAGCGGTCCCGCCTGACATTCCTGCTGCAAAATTGCGTCCTGTACGGCCAAGAATGACGACTTTTCCGCCTGTCATGTATTCGCACCCGTGGTCCCCGACACCTTCTACCACGACGTTGGCGCCGCTGTTCCTTACACAGAAGCGCTCCCCGGCAATTCCGTAGATATAAGCTTCACCAGCAGATGCACCGTAGAATGATACATTTCCGATTATCGTGTTGCGTTCAGGGATAAAAGTTGATGTCGGATCAGGATGAACAATGATTTTACCGCCGGATAATCCTTTTCCGACGAAGTCATTCGCATCCCCTACAAGCCTCAGGCTCAATCCTTTTGGAATATATGCACCGAAACTCTGTCCTGCAGAGCCAGTAAATTTCAGGCGGATGGTGTCTTCAGGCAGACCTTCTGCACCGTAGCGCTTCGTTATTTCACTTCCAAGCATCGTACCCGTCACCCGGTTGATGTTCCGAATGGCGGTCGAGACTTCAACCGGTTCTTTATTTTCAATCGCTTTCCGGCAACGCGGAATCAGCTCTTGATAATCAAATGTCTTTTCAAGTTCATGATCTTGTTTTCTGACAGCATATCTGCTGACCTTCTCAGGCACATCCGGCTGATGCAGGAGCGCCGACAGATCGAGTCCCTTTGCTTTCCAGTGGTCGATCGCTTCATTGGCTTGGAGCACATCGGTTCTTCCGATCATTTCGTTGATCGTTCTGAAACCAAGCTCCGCCATCAGCTCTCTCGCTTCCTGTGCGACGAATCGCATGAAGTTTGCCACATGCTCCGGGTCACCCATATATTTCTTGCGGAGCTCCGGATCCTGAGTCGCAATTCCGACAGGACATGTATTCATATGGCACACACGCATCATGACGCAGCCAAGGACAACAAGCGGTGCAGTGGAGAAGCCGAATTCTTCAGCTCCCAATAGGGAAGCCACGACCACATCACGTCCGGTCATCATTTTTCCGTCGGTTTCAACGACAATCCGGTCACGCAGGCGGTTCAGAAGAAGGGTCTGGTGCGCTTCGGCAAGACCGATTTCCCAAGGGAGTCCTGTATGCTTCAAGCTCGTTCTTGGAGCGGCGCCCGTTCCTCCGTCATATCCTGAAATCAATACGACATCGGCACGGCCTTTTGCCACACCTGCAGCAATCGTTCCGACACCCACGGCCGATACCAGTTTCACGCTGATCCGTGCCTGCGGGTTCGCATTTTTCAAGTTATGGATCAGTTCGGCAAGATCCTCGATTGAATAGATATCATGGTGAGGGGGAGGGGAAATAAGCTCGACACCCGGCGTCGATCCGCGCACTTCCGCGACCCATGGATATACTTTCTTGCCTGGCAGGTGTCCGCCTTCACCAGGCTTCGCTCCTTGTGCCACCTTGATTTGAATTTCATCAGCGTTGACAAGATAATGGCTTGTAACACCGAAACGCCCGGAAGCCACCTGCTTGATGGAGCTTCGTCTGAGGTCGCCGTTTTCATCCCGTGTGAAACGGTTTGGATGCTCGCCGCCTTCTCCAGAGTTGCTTCGTCCGCCGATGCGGTTCATTGCGATTGCAAGGGCCTCATGGGCTTCCTGGCTGATCGAACCGAATGACATCGCACCGGTCTTGAATCTCCTGCAGATCTCTTCCACCGATTCTACTTCATCGATCGGGACCGGCTGTCTTTTCTTAAAGGAAAGAAGGCCGCGCAGTGACTGGAGGTTCTGCTTCTCATCCGTCAGCATAGTGGAATATTTCTTGAACGTTTCATAATTGTTCGTTCTGCAAGCATGCTGCAGTGTATGAATCGTACTTGGATTATACTGGTGATCTTCCCCATTTTTGCGGTATTGGAATTCATCACCGGACTCCAGCGTACGATTGTAGTCTTTTCTCTCCACAAATGCCTTGCGGTGTCTCATCAGTACTTCTTTTTCAATGATGTCGAGTTTAATTCCACCTAATCTTGAAGCAGTCCTCGTGAAATACTTATCGATTACTTCCTTATGGATGCCGATTGCTTCAAATATCTGGGCACCGCGGTAACTCTGGATGGTGGAGATGCCCATTTTAGAGAGCACCTTCATGACGCCGTCCGTTGCCGCCTTCACATAAGTTTTGACTGCTTCCCGGTAGGTCCTTTGCTGCAGTTCCCCTTTATTGACAAGGTCGCGCAGTGATTCATATGCAAGATAAGGAGTTATGGCTTCCGCACCGTAACCGAGTAGTGTGGCAAAATGATGGACCTCGCGCGGCTCACCGGATTCAACCAGCAGACTGACCTTGGTCCTTGAACGCTGACGGATCAAGTGCTGGTGCAGACCCGATACGGCAAGCAGAGCCGGAATGGCGGCACGCTCTTTTGACACCCCTCTGTCGGATAAGATCAAAAGGGTAGCTCCTTCATTGATTGCAAGGTCGGCTCTTGCAAATAGTTTATCCAGGGCACCTTCAAGCTGGTCCTCTTCCTCTGTTACGTTAAACAAAGTCGATAGCGTGACAGCCTTGAAGCCTTCTTCATTCTGGTAGCGCAGTCTTTCAAGTTCTTCTTGTGTAAGGACAGGCGTGTCCAGACGGATATGCCTGCAGCTTTCAGGACCTGGATCGACAAGGTTCCCTTCCGCTCCGATCGTTGTTCCGACAGATGTGACGATCTGTTCCCGTATCGCATCGATGGGCGGATTTGTTACCTGTGCAAACAGCTGCTTGAAATAGTTATAAAGAAGCTGCGGCTTTTTCGACAGGACGGCAAGAGGGGAATCGTACCCCATCGAACCGACCGGGTCTTTCCCGTCCGTTACCATCGGTTTGATGATTTTATTGATTTCTTCTGTGGTATAACCGAATGCCTGCTGCTGAGCGAGCACTTCTTCAGATGTGAAGATTTCAGAACCATACGGCGCTTCAGGCAGGTCTTTCAGCTCTTTTTTATAATTGTTCAGCCAGTGTCTGTAAGGCTGTTCATTTGCTACTCTGAGCTTGATTTCCTCATCTGGGATCATTCTTCCTTTTTCCAAATCGACGAGAAGCATCTTTCCAGGTTGAAGACGATCTTTATAGACGATGTCGTCGGCAAAGATATCGAGTGCACCAACTTCAGATCCAAGGACAATCATGCCATTTTTTGTGACATAATATCTTGCAGGTCTCAGGCCGTTACGGTCAAGGCATGCCCCGATTTGTTTACCGTCTGTAAACACAAGTGCAGCAGGGCCGTCCCACGGCTCCATCAGGCAGCTGTGATATTCGTAGAAATCCTTTTTCTTTGGATGGATCGTATCATCATTTTCCCAAGGCTCCGGTACCATCATCATCGCTGTATGGGCAAGTGATCTACCAGACAGGTGAAGGAACTCAAATGCATTATCGAACATGGATGAGTCACTGCCCGTCTCATCGATGACCGGAAGGATCTTCTCCAGATCTTCTTCACTGAAAGCAGAAGAATGGCACAGCTGCTCACGTGCTCTCATCCAGTTGACGTTCCCTCTTAATGTATTAAATTCTCCATTATGAATGGTATATCGGTTAGGGTGTGATCGCTGCCAGCTTGGAAATGTATTCGTACTGAAGCGGGAATGCACCAGGGCCAGTGCGGATTGGAACTCGGGATGATTGAGGTCGATGTAAAAGGAATCCAGCTGTTCTGGGATGAGCATCCCTTTGTATACAATGGTTGTGGAAGATAAGCTGCACAAGTATACATCTCTTAATTCCTCAATCTGCGATGTTTCCTTCTCGATTCGTTTTCGGATGACGTATAGTTTTCTTTCAAAATCCATCCGTGTCTTCATGTCATGGGAAGCACCGATGAACACCTGCCGGATGAACGGCTTTGACTTTGAAGCTACTTTACCAACGAAGGAATCATTGATTGGTACAGGTCTCCATCCGAGTGTCGTCTGTCCTTCTTCCTCGATGATTCGTTCGAATAATTCTTTACTCTGCATCCTTGAATCATACTCTTCAGGGAGGAAAACCATCCCCACTCCGTATTCGCCTTCACCCGGTAAATGGATATCTTCTTTTTCACATTGTTTTTTGAAGAATCTGTGTGGGATCTGGGTGAGGATACCTGCTCCGTCACCGGTACTGGTATCGGCGGATTGCCCACCGCGGTGTTCTAGGTTACAAAGGATATTGATGGCGTTCTGCACGATATTATGAGATTTCCTGCCATCTATATTGGCAATCATCCCAATACCGCATGCTTCATGTTCATGCGCCGGATCATACAACCCCTGCGCTGAAGGAAGATTATTTTTCATTCACAACGTCCCCCTCTTCTTGATTACTATTATTGAAAGATAATATTATCTTTTAATCGAATTTTCTTAATTTTTGTTAGTATATCATGAAATTTAGAAAAAACGAAAAATTTAGTTAACGGTTTGGGCCCTTTTAAACCCTCAATTTGAAGAATACAGAAGGATAAAATCAGGTGGGGAATTGTCTATTTTACTAAATTTTCAAAAACTTTAAAACCTTGTTATTTCAATAAAGAAATCGTTTACAAAATCTTCGCATCAAGAAATACATAGTTATAAATTTTTTTGAATTTTTATGTGAAAAATTCATTAGAAAAAAATTTTTTTGGAGTGGATTGTCATTAAGTGTTTTTACGTTTTTTTGTAGTGGACGCAGTGAGGTTCATTTTACTTTATATAACCCTTTTTGGTCTTGAGCAAACCTAAAAAAATAACCCCGCTGTCTTCGGGGTTATTTTTTGAAATGATTCGCCATGACATTTTCCGGGAAATATTGACTGTTTTTCGACAAAGCGTAATCGGGCGGCAGTCAGTTGCTTCCCACCAGTCCTTTTTTTCCAGCGACTATTCCTTTAACTGCTTTTACAGCCTCATCAATCGTCTCCACTTTTAGAATGATTTTTTGATCATCCCTGTACTTTTCTGCTGAGTGTTTGTATCTCGGGTCATAATAGTAGGTCAGGAGCAGTTCCAGTACCTTTTCATAATTTCTCGTTTTCAGTTCTTCTTCAATTTGATTGGCCACAGGGCTGTGGATCCGGCGTTTGATCTTTTTGAATGACATTGCAAATTCTTCGTGGTGCTCATGAAGTTTGTACTCGGTCATAATGTGCCCGACTCTTTCCTCGATCGGCAGTTCAATGAAGATATGTGTGGCTTCTTCTTTTTTATTCAATATAAAAGAAGGAAGAAGAACTTTCCCCACCCGTTTGCTTTCCGCTTCAAACAGGACGAGCGGATGATGTTCAAGCCGTTTCAATTCATTCACTAAAAGAGAATCAAATGTTTTTTGCTTATGGGGGGTCAGTCCCAGCCCGCCGAATACAGAGCCGCGGTGATTCGCCAGCCCCTCGAGATCGAGAACCGGGAATCCCTCTTGTGCCAGCCTGTGGAGAATCTCTGTTTTCCCTGTTCCGGTTCCCCCGTTCAGGACATACGCTTCCTGAGTCAATTCAATCGACTCAAGCTGGTCCAATACCCAATGACGGTATGTACGTATCCCCCCTTTTATCCGATAGGTTTCAATGCCCATCAAATCAAGGAATGTGGCAGCGGATTTGCTTCTCATGCCTCCCCGCCAGCAGTACACGACTTTCTTTCCAGGGAGTTCTTTGAATCTTTTTATGAAGTCAGGAAGTTTAGCAGAGAAAAGTTCCAGCCCCCTGTCAGTCGCCGCCTCTTTGCTCACTTGCTTATAAAGCGTCCCGACTTCCGCTCGTTCCCTGTCATCGAAGACCGGGATATTATAACTTCCGGGTATCGTCATTTCTTCATATTCAGAAGGTGAACGGACATCAACCATTACATAGTCATTAGTATGATTAGAAAGTAATTCGTTAATTGAAATATCTTTAAACAATATGTTTCACCTCTATTTCCTTCATCATCATTATGGTCAATAAAAAGGAATTTAATATGGATTTATCTTTAATAGTAAACCATCCAGGCGTGATTTTCTATGGATACAGAAAGAGGTTGGGACAAAAATAAAATTCCTTTGTCTAAAGACGAACATTTCAGAGTGGACTCAAAACAACGCTAATGATTTCCGTGCAAGACTACGCTTTCCGCGGGTAGCCCGTGAGCCTCCTCGGCAAGCCTGCGGGAAGAAAAGCGAAGGGGCTTTGCTCAGAGGCGTGTGGCATAAGACGAATCGGTCACGAAGGCGTTCTTTGCCTTCTTGGTCGGTTTGGCTTATGACATGTGCCTCTAAGCCCCGCAGCTAGACAAGTCTCACATAAGCTACTCTTCCCGCAGGAGTCTTCGTCTTGCACTCCAATCAACCGCTGAATGAGCTATTTCCTAGATGTACAATGAACAAATTAAAAACCCGAGCTACTTTGCCTCACCTCATGCAAAATAGTTCGGGTTTTACTTATGCTACATCACTTTTGTCCCAACCTCTTAAGATCAAGGGCGGCCGAATCGGCGATGATTGTGACCTTTGGATGTTTTTTCAGGATTGAAGCGGGGAAGTTTTCGGTTACGTCATTTTCCATGAGCTTCTGCATGGCCTCCCTTTTTGATTCTCCTGATACGAGCAGGAGGATTTCCCTGCTTTTCATGATGCTTGAGATGCCCATTGTGATGGCCTGCCGCGGCACTTCATCAAGCGATTCAAAATAGCGGGCATTGGCTTCCCTTGTCGACTCTGTCAGATCGACGATGTGCGTAGCTGATTGAAAGGAAGTACCGGGTTCATTGAAACCGATATGCCCGTTCTCCCCTATGCCGAGGATCTGAAGGTCGATTCCGCCTGCATCTTCGATCATGTTTTCATAACGGCGGCATTCTTCCGCAGCATCATCTGCCATTCCGGATGGAATATGCGTTTGAGAAAGCGGGATATCAATATGGGAAAAGAGATTCGAGCACATATATTGATAGTAGCTGTTCGGATCTTCCTTTGAAAGACCGATATACTCATCGAGATTGAACGTATTGACGCATTTATAGGAGGTCCCGTTTACATGATGATCCTCGATAAGTTCACCGTACAGCCCTTTTGGGGTTCCGCCAGTGGCAAGTCCAAGCGTCAAACAGTCTGAATTCCTTATTTTTGCTATCACATGCTGAGAAGCTTTTACGCTCATCTGCTTATAGTCTGACACTTCAATGATTTTCACTTGACCTCATCCCCTTTCATATAAGCCACTTTCCCTTTACAAAACGTCATCAAAACGTCTTTTTGATCGTCCAGGATCACGAGATCGGCATCCTTTCCGGCAGCGATGCTCCCTTTCCTGTCGAACACACCGAGTTGTCTTGCAGGATTCTCGGAGGTGATCCTGATGGCTTCCTCCATTGAACAACCGGTGAACTTCTGGATATTTTGAAAGGCAGACTTCATTTCCAGCACACTCCCCGCCAGCGTATCTTCGTCTAAAAGCGCCATGCCGTCCTTCACGGTCACCATCTGTCCGCCGAGATCATACCTGCCGTTCTTCAGGCATTTGGCGCGCATGGAATCCGTGATAAGGATCATCCGCTCATCCGTGATTTGCTTAAAAGCGATATCCACGGCTTCGGGCCTCACATGGATGCCGTCCGCAATCAGTTCGACCATCAATTCTCTTCGGTTGAAAGCTGCACCAGCTATTCCCGGTTCCCGGTGATGAAAACCGGACATTTGATTGAAGAGGTGCGTGACATGACTGACTCCGCTGTCTATGGCCTTGCCCATTTCATCATATCCCGCAGCGGAATGTCCCGCTGAAGCGACGACCCCATTTTTCTTTAAATGCCCTATCAGTGTATGTCCTTCATCCATTTCGGGAGCGATCGTCACCAGCTTAATGTGATTCCGCGAAGC
This sequence comes from Rossellomorea oryzaecorticis, assembly GCF_045897515.1. Taxonomy (NCBI): domain Bacteria; kingdom Bacillati; phylum Bacillota; class Bacilli; order Caryophanales; family Bacillaceae; genus Rossellomorea; species Rossellomorea oryzaecorticis. The sequence continues at coordinate 17,352 of NZ_JBJOSA010000030.1, forward strand.
CTGCTGCCAGCTGTCAAACATTTCGACAGACGGTTTTGTAATATGATGCAGAGGCTGTGCGCCTGCTTTCCCGCTGTTAATGAACGGCCCCTCCAGGTGGATGCCCAGGATTTCCGCCTTCCCTGCCTTCTGCTTTTCTTCTATATACTGGCCAGTATTGATCAGCGCTTTTTTAATCTTTTCTTTCGATTCAGTCATCGTGGTTGCCAGGAAGCTTGTCGTCCCTTCCTGTGGAAGTGCCATCGTCATCGTATCAAGCGCCGCTGTTGTCGCATCCATCGTGTCCGCTCCTTTGACACCATGGATATGGACATCGATCATGCCCGGGATGACTGAAGCCTTGGCAGGGATTGAAATATCAGCATACTCCCCATCTATTTTTAAATCGGACATGTCCCCGATTTCAGTAATGGTGCCGCCTGATATTTTAATGAATCCATTTTCGATCATTTCATTTTCAGCATAAATTCTTTGATTTCGAATGATGCAGGTTTCGGGACTGCTCATTATTCATTCCCCTTCCGAGTAAACGTTATCTGATGTGAATGTATCATTTTAAACTATAGTTGTCTATACCAATTTAATTTAAGACTAAAATTAGACATAAAATCCAAGAATATATTTACAGCCCACTTCATACTGGTATAGACATCATGTAGAATGGGATGATAAGATATGTTTGATTATGTACGACCATACGTTATTCAACAATAATTCCCAGGACGGTGACAATGAAATTGGTCAATAAGAAGTCTCCTTTACCTCTGTATTACCAAATTGAAGAACATATAAAAGCGATGATTGATTCCGGCGACCTCAAACCCGGGGACGTTCTCCCTTCTGAAAGAGAGCTTGCTGAACAATTCACCATCAGCCGGATGACCGTCCGCCAGGCCATCACCAACCTTGTTAATAAAAACCTTCTTTACCGGAAAAAAGGGAGCGGCACTTATGTTTCCCAGCATAAGTTCGAACAATCCCTGCACGGCTTGACCTCATTCAGTGAGGACATGAGAAGGCGCGGGCTTGAACCCGGCAATAAATTAATCCATTTTGAACTGTCGAGTCCGACCGATGATCTGGTTCACCATTTCGGCTTGAAGGACGATGATCTTGTCTACAAAATCAAACGGATCCGCCTTGCAAGCAATGAACCGATGGCCATCGAGACGACCTATATCCCAGTGAAACTGATTCCTGGCCTGAGCCAGGAAATACTGTCCCACTCTCTTTATCAATATGTAGAGGAAGAAATCGGTTTAAAGCTCGGCCATGCTTCTCAGTCAATCGAGGCTGCAGCAGCAACCGAAGATGATGCCAAGCATCTTAAGCTTGATAGAGGAGAACCTGTTTTATTCATCCAGCGCGAGACGTTCCTTGAAGACGGCTCTCCATTTGAACTGGTAAAGTCCACCTACCGGGGAGACAAATACAAATACAAGATGAATATCGAAAGATTGAGATAAAAAAACTCACCTGAGGGCCAGTGAGCCCGGGGTGAGTTTTTGTCTATTATTCTTAAAAACTTGTTCTTTTCTTTCAGGAAATGGTATAGACATCTATACTAATAGTTGATATGATACTTTGTAAGCGAATTCATTTTTAGTTATTACATTTTTATTGTAAAGGGGAGAATTTTATGCGGAAGGAAGAAAGATTGGCCCAGGAAATCACCGCGCTGCTTGGCGGACCTGGTAATATCGCCTCATTGGAATCATGTATGACGCGCCTTCGTGTCAAACCGATCGATGAGAGTAAGGTCGACTTAGCAGGCATCAAAAAAATAGACGGGGTGCTCGGGGTCGTCGAAGCAGAAACGATCCAGATCATTTTGGGACCGGGGATCGTAACGAAGGTTGCATCTGAAGTTTCAGCCATGACAGGCAAGTCTGTTTCATCTGTGGACGAGGAGGAAGATGAGGACTTTTCATTCGAAGGTCTCGCCGACCGTACGAAAGCAGATTTAAAGAAAAAGAATGCTACGCCATTCAAATTATTTTTACGGAAAATAGCCAGTATCTTCATTCCGTTAATCCCGGCTATCGTTGCTTCGGGGTTGATCGCGGGGCTCACAAACGTCATCGTTCGATCAGGTGTTAATCCTGAGTCGACATTGATTGAGATTCTTAACTTGATCGGATGGGGTCTATTTGGTTACCTTGGTGTATTCGTCGGTATCAATACCGCGAAAGAATTTGGCGGTTCTCCTGCCCTTGGCGGTGCAGCCGGCATCCTCATCATCAACCCGGGTCTAGCCAACATCAACTTATTTGGGGAAGACCTTGTTCCTGGACGCGGCGGTTTGATCGGCGTCATGCTTGCGGCCGTTTTCATCGCATTCCTTGAAAAGAGAATCCGTAAAGTAGTCCCTTCAGCATTGGATATCATCATTACTCCGACGCTGTCGCTCTTGATTACCGGATTTGCGACGCTGGTCATCCTCCAGCCTGTAGGAGGATTCATTTCAGATTTAATCACAAAAGGTTTACTTGGACTGATCGACATGGGCGGTTTCTTTGCGGGACTTATCCTTGCAGGTACATTCCTTCCGCTTGTTGTAACCGGGCTTCACCAGGGCTTGACTCCGGTGCATATGGAATTGATCAATACCATCGGAAATGACCCGCTCCTTCCGATCCTTGCCATGGGTGGTGCAGGTCAGGTTGGTGCAGCATTTGCAATTTACTTCAAAACAAAGAATCAGCGCTTGAGAAAAGTAATCAAAGGCGGACTTCCTGTGGGAATCCTTGGAATCGGCGAACCGCTTATCTTCGGTGTCACCCTTCCGCTGGGCCGTCCATTCATCACGGCGTGTCTCGGTGCAGCAGTCGGGGGAGCTTTCCAGGCAGTCTTTAAAACGGCAACCATTGCAATCGGTGTATCAGGTATCCCTCTTGCCTTCCTGATGGAAGACGGGCAGATCCTTCTGTATCTTGCAGGTGTCCTGATCGCCTACGTATTCGGATTCCTCTTCACATGGATGTTCGGATTTAAAGATGAAATGGCAAAGGATATTTAAGTAGAATCATACTATAGTAAAGAAGGAGGATCTTCCTCCTTCTTTACGTTTTTTCATGTAAGCTCTTTTCGTATACTTTGTTGCTTTACACAAAAGAAAATACCGGAACTTGGGTATTTTCTGATGTTTGTCCACCTGTCGTTTAAAGTTGAATTCGAAAAGAGCACGTCCACAAGCAATATTCAGGTTGCTAGCCAATTTACGAAAAGTACCAATCTTTTAGAAAACAGCCTTCATGTAAGGAGTGGAAAACATGCTGGGAATCTCAATTTATCTTAAAGAAGAAAACAGGGAAAAGAATGCGGAATGGATCAGGAAGACCTCCTCTTATGGATTTAAGTCCATCTTTACCTCCCTTCATATTCCTGAAGATAATCCGGAAACCTATAAAGACCTGCTTCAGGAGCTCGGCAGCCTTGCCCGTACATATAATATGGAACTGATGGCCGACGTGTCGCCGAAGTCACTCGGCCATTTGGGGATTGACGGAGATAGAGTCCCGCTGCTTCTCGATTGGGGACTGGCCGGGATCAGGGTTGATTATGGCTTTTCCCCGGATGAAATCGTGAATCTTTCAAAACAGCTGAAGATCGGGATCAATGCGAGCACCGTATCTGATGCTGAACTTGACAGTCTGATTGAAAAAGGATTAAATGTGGAAAACGTCGAGGCCTGGCATAATTTCTACCCCCGTCCCGAAACGGGGCTGGACCTTGATTTTTTAAGAGAACGAAACGTTATGTTGAAATCCAGGGGCATTACGACGATGGCATTCATACCTGGAGATGATACGCTCCGCGGTCCGATATTCGAAGGGCTGCCCACACTTGAACAGCACCGGAGGCTCTCCCCCGCTCTTGCAGCGGCACAATTAAAGTACTCGGGTTATACAGATAAAATACTGATCGGGGACCCTTCCTCGAAAGAAGAAACGCTCAAGACACTGAACATCATCGATAAAGGTGTCATCCCTTTAACCGTTGAATTACTTACAGATAAGGATTACTCTCACCTCCTTGAAGGGGTGCATACGAACCGGATGGATCCTGCAAGGGACGTCATAAGGTCAGTGGAATCACGGTCATATGCCGGAACCGGCAAAACCATCGAACCGTGCAGCACGGTTGAGCGCAGAGTGGGAACGGTGACCGTCGATAATGAATTATACGGCAGATATTCCGGTGAACTTCAGATCATGAAACGGGACCTGCCGAAAGATGATAAAGTCAATGTCATCGCAAGGGTCGTGTACGAAGACCTCCCCCTCATCCATGAAATAAAAGCGGGAGGCAAATTTCAATTACTAGCGAGGGATACAAAATGAACTTAACGAAATTGAACACAGAACAGCAAAACCCAAAAACATTGAACATCGATTTGATGGACACTGAAGAAATCGTTACAGTCATCAATCAGGAAGATCTCCTCGTTCCAAACGCGATTGCAAAGGAAATACCTTCAATCAGCGAAGTAGTGGACAAGATCGTACAAGCCTTCAATAAAGGAGGACGCCTGATCTATACTGGCGCAGGTACGTCCGGACGCCTGGGGATACTTGACGCCTCAGAATGCCCGCCTACATATGGTACGGATCCCGGGATGGTCATCGGCATCATCGCAGGGGGAAAAGAAGCGACCACTGAAGCGATCGAAGGCGCAGAAGATGACGGTGATCAGGGAAAACAGGATCTTATTGATATCAACTTGACCGGGAACGATGTCGTCGTAGGGATTGCAGCAAGCGGACGCACCCCCTATACCATCGGGGCTTTGGAATACGCCAATGAAATCGGGGCTGTATCCGTATCGGTCGTCTGCAGCAAGGACTCCGAGATGGAGAAAATCTCAGCTTACACGATTGCTCCGATCGTCGGCCCGGAAGTGGTGACCGGATCTACCCGCATGAAAGCCGGTACTGCCCAGAAGCTTGTACTGAACATGCTGACCACTGCCTCCATGATCAAAATCGGTAAAGTATACGGCAACCTCATGGTCGATGTCCAGATGACCAATGAAAAACTCCGCAAGCGTGCTGAAAACATCGTCAAGACCGCAACCGGTGCATCAGATGAAGAAGCACATGCTGCCCTTGCCGAACAAAACAACCATACGAAAGCCGCAATCCTGCAGATCATGACGGGGCTTAAAGGCAAAGGGGTACTCGAACTCCTGGAAAAGCATGACGGGCATTTACGCGATGCCGTTGCCGCTTTTCATTCTTCCAAATAATCCATAAGAAACGGGACGGACTTATTTTATAAGGCTCGTCCTTTCTTTCATATCTTTATTAAAGGCGGTATATCCATGATTTCAACTTCATTAAAAAAACAATTCATCGAAGTGGTCGGTGAAGACCACTACAGTGACAGTTCTGCAGAAAGACTCGTCTATTCCTATGATGCAACGCCAAATTTCCAATCGATGCCGGATGCCGTCATCGTCCCCCGCACAACACAGGAAGTTTCGGAAATTGTGAAACTATGCAATGAGCATCGTGTGCCGATCGTCCCAAGAGGTTCAGGTACGAACTTATGTGCAGGCACGTGTCCGACAGAAGGCGGTCTCGTTCTTCTGTTCACCCATATGAACAGGATTCTGGAGGTGGATGAAGAGAATCTGACAGTCACCGTGCAGCCGGGAGTGGTTACTCTGGATCTGATCAATGAGGTCGAAGCACGGGGTCTCTTTTATCCCCCGGACCCAAGTTCTATGAAAATATCAACGATAGGCGGCAACATCAATGAAAATTCAGGAGGTCTAAGAGGATTGAAGTATGGGGTCACCCGCGATTATGTCCTTGCTTTGGAAGCGGTCCTTCCCAATGGTGATATCGTGCGGACGGGCGGGAAACTTGCAAAAGACGTTGCCGGATATGATTTGACCCGTCTCTTTGTCGGATCCGAAGGAACTCTGTGTGTCATAACGGAAGCAACGCTGAAACTTGTACCGATGCCGGAAACGAAACAGACGATGCTCGCACTCTATCAAGATATTGAAGCAGCTGCAAAGAGTGTTTCAAACATCATCTCGAACCGGATCATCCCTGCCACCCTCGAATTTCTTGATCAGCCTACATTGGAAGTGGTCGAGGATTTTGCAAAAATAGGTCTTCCCACTGACGTGAAGGCAGTACTCCTGATTGAACAGGATGGCCCCCGTGAAGTGGTAGAACGGGATATGAAACGAATGGAAGAGGTGTGCCTGGAGAACCAGGCGGTATCTGTCCAATTGGCAGCGACAGAAGTGGAGGCAGAGGCTCTCCGCACTGCCCGCCGTTCTGCCCTGTCGGCGCTCGCCCGGCTGAAGCCGACGACCATCCTGGAAGATGCAACGGTTCCCCGTTCGGAAATCGCCAAAATGGTTAAAGCGATCAATGAAATCGCCGAACGTCATGATGTGAAAATCTGTACATTCGGCCATGCAGGTGACGGCAACCTCCACCCTACCGTGGCCACCGATGCCAGGGATCATGATGAAATGGAGCGAGTCGAGGCGGCATTTGAGGAAATCTTTGCCCATGCCATAGAACTCGGCGGCACCATCACCGGCGAACACGGAGTCGGGATGATGAAAGCACCCTATCTGGAGTGGAAGCTTGGACCAGAAGGAATCGGGGCGATGAAAATGATCAAGCAGTCATTCGACCCGAATAATATAATGAACCCGAATAAAGTATTTGCGAAAGAATCAAGAAAACGAGTGGTGATTTCAAGATGACGACAACCAGGGAAAGACAACAGATACAGCAGGAATTCAAGGATCGCATGGATCAGGACGAGCTCCTGAACTGCATGAGATGCGGTTTCTGCCTCCCCTCCTGCCCCACCTATATCGAATCGGGCTTCAAGGAATCCCATTCCCCCCGCGGCCGCATCGCCCTGATGAAGGCAGTGGTCGACGGGGTCATCGAACCGGATGAAGACGTGGAAAGATCACTTGACCTCTGCCTCGGGTGCAGGGCATGCGAGCCGGTCTGCCCCTCAGGCGTGAACTACGGCCATCTTTTAGAGGAAGCACGCGATATCATCAATCAGAACAAAAAGCATTCCCTTCCCGTACGTGTTCTTCGGAAGACGGTTTTCGAAGGGTTATTCCCTCACCCGGGAAGGATGAGGATGGTGACCCACCTTCTTGGAATCTATCAACGGTCGGGACTGCAGAAGGCCGCCCACGCCACAGGGGTCATGAAGCTGTTCCCTGAAAGCATGGCCGTGATGGAACGGGTGCTCCCCAAGGTTCCAAGATTGAAAGAAATGAAGAACCGGCCGTCTTCCCTCCCGTCAATCGGTGAGAAGAAGAAAAAGGTCGCTTTCTTCTCCGGGTGCCTGATGGATACAATGTTCCTGGAAACAAACAACGCGACGACAAGGCTTCTGCAGCTTGCCGGATGCGAAATCACCATCCCTGACACTCAGACATGCTGCGGGGCCCTTCACGGCCACAGCGGCGAGAAAGACGCCGCCAAACAATTAGCGAAACGGAATATCGAGGCATTTGAAGAAGCCGGCATCGATTTTATCATCACCAATGCCGGCGGATGCGGGGCTTTCCTCGTCGACTATGACCATCTGCTCAAAGACGACCCGGAATGGAAAGACCGAGCCGTTCAGTTTAAAAATAAAATTAAAGACATCTCTTCTATTTTAGTAGAACTCGAGTTTCATAAAAAAGTGACACTGCGTTCTGACGGGGCTCGGATCACCTACCAGGATTCCTGCCACCTCCGTAACGTACAGCAGACATTCATGGAGCCCCGCATCCTCCTTCAATCAATAGAAGGGGCCGAATACAAAGAGATGAAGCAGGCCGATCACTGCTGCGGTTCTGCCGGTATCTACAATATCGTCGAATCCGAAATGTCCATGAAGATCCTCGATCACAAAATGGAAAACGCAGCTGCCACGGGTGCAGTCACGATCGTCACTGCAAATCCCGGCTGCCTCCTCCAGATGAAGCTCGGGATCGAGCGGGAAGGCCTTTCGGATAAGATGCGGGCTGTTCATATTGTGGATTTTTTATTGGAGTCAGTGAAAGAGTAATGGATGACCGCCCTTTAAGGGTGGTCTTTTTTCTGAAGCGGGTGATGGGCGTGAAGTGGTGCCAGGCACAAATCAGGGGTTTTGTTCCTGGCACAATCCCGCCCTTTTGTTCCTGGCACAAATCAGCATTTTTGTACCAGGTACAAACATACCTATCTTGTACCTGGTACGCCCCCGCAAACTCACACTGCTTTTTCCCCTGCATATTTCTTCGTAGTCAATTCAATCGCTTCACTCATAATACCAACCATTTTCCCGAGCTCTTCTTCATTCGCTGCAAGCGGTGGCATGAAGACGATCGTATCCCCAATCGGACGAGTCAGCATGCCGAGTTCCCTCATTTTCAGGGTGGTATGATATCCGACTCTGTCTTCCCACAGGAAAGTCTTTTTCGTCTCCTTCTCCAAAACCAATTCAATACCGCAGATCATCCCGAGCTGCCGGATATCCCCTACGTGTGGATGCTGTTTCAACGGCTTCAGCAGATCTTCAATTACTGATATTTTCTCCTGTGTCTTCTCTATCAGATTTTCTCTCTTATAGATTTCAAGATTGGCAAGTGCAGCTGCGCATCCAAGCTGATTGCCTGTGTAGGAATGGCCGTGGAAGAATGTTTTTAAAGAATTATAGTCGCCGTAAAATGCTTCATAGATTTCTTCCGTAGTAAGTGTCGCTGCGATTGGCAGATATCCGCCCGTAATCCCTTTTGCAACCGTCATGATATCAGGCTGGACGCCTTCATGCTCGACGGCGAACATTTTTCCGGTGCGGCCAAACCCTGTCGCCACCTCGTCGACGATCAGAAGGATATTGTATTTCCTGCAAAGTTCTTCTACCCCTTTGAAGTAACCCTTTGGCATGATATTCATCCCGCCTGCTCCCTGGATGAGGGATTCAACGGTCATTCCGGCAATTTCATGATGATGTTCTTCGAGGATCGACTCCAGCTCTTGAAGGCAGCGATCGCGGATTTTATCTGCACTATCCAGTTCCGGGTGGTGGTAGACGTCGGGAAACGGGGCGACAAGGGAATGGAACATGAGAGATTTATAGACGCGGTGAAAGATATCCACCTTCCCAACACTGATCGCTCCGACCGTATCGCCATGATACGCATTTTTAAGGGTGATGAATTTCTGCTTCTCAGGCCTTCCGATGTTCTGCCAATATTGATATGCCATTTTGATTGCGATTTCGACGGAGGTTGCACCGCTGTCTGAATAGAAGACCCGCTTCAGCTTTTCAGGGGCAAGGTCGATAAGCTTTTCTGCCAGCAGGATCGATGGGATATTGGCAGCCCCAAGCAAGGTCGAGTGAGCGATTTTATCCAGCTGCTCCTTGATGGCATGATTGATTTCTTCATTCCGGTGTCCATGGACATTCAGCCACAGAGATGAGTATCCATCGAGATACTCCTTTCCGTGGATATCACGGAGGTATACCCCTTTCCCGCTTTCAATCACCAGTGGATCTGCATCATAGTCCTTCATTTGAGTGAACGGCAGCCACAGATACTGGCTGCTTTTTTCAATAAGCTTTTCTTGATTCATGCTGCATTGCCTCCTCTAGAATATTGATGTTCCAGTTTTCAAGGATTTCTCCCACGTCCAGCTTTTCAAATTCTTGGCCTTTTATGTATGGAAAGGTGCCTATGACGGGAACATCAGATAATTTCTCAAGCATTTTTCTATTGTCTTCCTCGATCTCCGGCAGCTCATCGGGTGTCACCTGGTTGAGGACGATCCCGGCAATTTTGATGTTTCTCTGTTTCAGCGCCATCACCGACAGGACTGTATGATTGATCGTACCGAGACCCGCCCTTGCCACCAGGATGACCGGCAGCGACAGCCGGTCGATCAGGTCAATCATCGTTTCTTCCTCATTCAACGGGACGATCAACCCGCCTGCCCCTTCTACCAGCAGATGCTCATGGGAGTTCAGTAGTTTCTCTGTTTGATCAACAATCGGCTGAGATTCAACTTTTACGCCTTCCAGCGCTGCTGCCAGGTGAGGGGAACTAGGTATTTTAAACAGATATGTATTGGTTTCAGTTCCAAATTCCCTGCCTGCGAAACGCTCATAAAATACGGTGTCCGGTGCAGTCAGCTTATCCCCTTCCCATTCAGCCCCGCTTTGAACAGGCTTGTACGGGAAAATGTCAGCTCCCCTGTCAAGATAATACTTGGTCAACACGGCTGTAATCATCGTCTTGCCAATTTCAGTATCGGTGCCTGTGATAAAAAATCCACCCACTGCAATTCCTCCTTTTTATTTATGTTAACTATATTTACTTTTCAGTTAACATATTTGATAATAAGTATCATATCACATTATGAGAAAGGATGGTATGGACATGAGTAAAACGAAGGAAATAGTACTATGCGGCCTCTTTGCCGCCCTGATGGCGGTAGGGGCGAATGTCTCACCGTTTCTGGTGATCGGCGGGGTCCCCGTCACGCTTCAGTTGATGTTTGCGATACTTGCCGGGGGGATGCTGGGGAGCAGGACAGGCGCAAAAGCAATGACGGTTTACTTGGCACTCGGCCTTATCGGTGCCCCGGTGTTTGCCCAGTTCAAAGGAGGTCCATCCAGTTTATTGAGCCCTACATTCGGATTCGTTCTATCTTTTATCGCTGTTGCTTTTGCAGTGGGAATGGTGCTGGAACGTAACCGTACGTTTGCTGGATATGCCGGAGCTGGAATTCTCGCATTGGTGTTGAATTACATAATCGGCACGAACTTCATGTATGCCGCACTTTCCTTCTGGGCGGAGGCACCCAGCGGCTTCAGCTATACAGTGGCCTGGGGATGGATGGCCGCCTACCTGCCTCTGGACCTGGGGGTCACAGTGGTATCCATGGTGATCCTGCAAAGATTGTATAAAGCAGTCCCATCGGTGACACCGCAGTATGTTTCCAAGTAGTTACTGCAACGTTCCGGAAACAGAAAAAATCCAGCTGCTTTTACAAAATCAGCTGCTGGATTTAATAAGTGAGTCCATAAACCAAGAAACGCTCGTACACATTATGCTCATACTCTCCCGAAAGATTGATTTCTTTCTGCAGTTCGAACAGGGGATGGTTCTCAAGATAGTGAACATAATCATCCGAGCTGTAGTAGAGGACGATTTCGATGTTACGGGGAGAAAATTCCAATGAAAACAGGATGTTGTTGATGATTTTCATGAAGATCTGAACAGAAAACGGGTTAAAGAAATAGAATACGTTATCACCGGGGTGTATTTCATACTCCTCGGCCAGGCAGCAATGAAATTCTATCGCACTTCTTCTGCCCTTCTTCTTTTTAAAATAGTTCTCACGGTTTTCGATGGCCTCCTGGTAAAACTCTTCATTCATCTCAATTCCGATGACAGTCGATCCAAATAAATAATGCGTGAAAAAATTGAGACGGCCCTTGCCGCAGCCGAAATCCACGACGCGGTCATTCTTCTTCAACTCGTAAACCTGGAACAACTCCTGAAGCGCCCCATATGGTGTGGGCTCATACCGGTGATAATGAATCGACCTCGGCATCCCCATCTGATCCTTCCCGGTTTTGATATTCAGCAGCTCATCAAAATAGCTTTCTTTCATATACATCTCCTCGCCATACTCCATCCACACCTCTTTAGCAGGGACGGGCCTTTACTTTTTAATCGGTTTAAGAATGGTCCGCTGCATGGGAACCCCGCCCATGGAAACGGTTCGTTCGATGAATAGATAGGGTCGATCGTCTATGATAAAATAGCCGTTACCTTGATAGTGAACCTTTTTCCCCTGTTTTTCAAGTTCCAGCCTGATTGCTTCAATATGTTCCTTCTCCTTGAAGTAACGTTCTTCAAAATCTATCTGGATATACCCTTTCCCATACCCCATCAGCCAATTAAAAAGAGCGAGCATCCCTGCTCCAATCACGAAGGTCAGGATGATTCCCACCATAGTATCTCCTCCTAAAAACATTTCCCTTGGGTAAATTAATTGTTAAACAGTCCCTTTCCTCTATTTACGAAACAAAATGGAAATAGTTTCAAGAGGGTACGTATCAACCGAACAAATGATGTGAATCCTCAGACAACTTATGCTATTTTAAAGTAGTCAATGATTTCAAGTAAGGAGCGATGTTCAATGCGGGATAAAGAAGCAATCAAACAGGAAATATTGGATGCCTATGAGTTCAGGCATGCCACCAAGCAATTCGATCCAGATAAAAAGGTAGCCGATGATGATTTCCAATTCATCATGGAAACCGGCCGGCTTTCTCCAAGTTCTTTCGGCTTTGAGCCATGGAGATTCCTTGTCATCGAGGATGCGGGCCTCCGTGAAAAAATCAAGAACACGGCGTGGGGTGCTTACGGAAAACTGCCGGATGCAAGTCATTTTGTAGTCGTACTGGCCCGTACAAAGCTTGATACGAAGTATGATTCAAAATATCTGCGCAATCATTTCCAAAACACAAAGAACATGCCGGAAGATCATATGAGCAAATATCTTGAAAGAATCGAGCAGTTCCAGAAAGAGGATTTCGACCTTCTTGACGGAGAGCGCCCATTACTGGACTGGGCAGGGAAACAGACTTATATTGCCCTGGGGAACATGATGACGGCAGCCGCTCAAATCGGAGTGGACTCATGTCCGATCGAAGGCTTTGACGTTGATAAAATGAATGCGCTGCTCGACGAAGAAGGATTGCTCGAAGACGGTCACTTCAGCATTTCAGTCATGTGTGCGTTCGGATACCGTGTAAACGATCCGGCACCGAAGACGCGCAGACCATTCGAGGATATTGTGAAATTCATATAAGGCAAAAAGGAATCCAGCTGTTACGGCTGGATTCTTTTTTTGTCTGTTATGACTGTCACTTCACCAAATTCCAAAAAGACGGTTGTTCCCCTGTCCAATTCACTTTTAACCTGGATCTTTCCCTTCATGGAATTGACGATGATACTTGCAGCCATGATGCCGAGGCCTGTCCCTTCATCTTTTGTCGTGTAAAAAGGTTCACCGAATCGATGGACCTGCTCTGCGGTCATTCCAGATCCTGTATCGGCAATGGAGATGACCAGATTATCAGCCTGTGTCATTTCTATAAGGAGCACACCGCCGGAAGGCATGGACTCGATGGAGTTTTTCATGATATTCATCACGCATTGCTTGAATTTCCGTGTCTGGCCTTCAATGTATATGTCCGGCAATAACTTGTATTTGATGGATACACCATGATTGGCGACAATCGGCTTCATCATATGAATTAATCCACTTATCAGTTTCTCTACGTCGATGTGCTCTATTTTATCTGGGGTTGTGTTGGCAAATGTTAAATACTCGTCGATCACATGTGACGCCTGATCGATTCCTTCCAACGAAAGATCGAGGAATCTTTGTTGACTGTTTTGATCTTGTTCATTGCGCATCAGCTGGAGAAAGCCTTTTGAGGAGGTTAACGGATTACTTACCTCATGAGAAATGGTGGCAGCCAATTGTCTGACTGCCTGCAGTTTTTCCTGCTGTATGAATAATTTCCTTGCTTTCATCACCTTCCGCAGCATTTCAGCTATAAAGATAGAAAAGACCATCGAGGCCAGCGGTATGAGAACGATGCCAATTTGTTCAAGCATCACTAATTCTGCACCGTACAAGTAGCCAACTATTATGTTATAGACCGACATCAGTAAACAGAGGCCGGCTGAGTATACCAATTTATGTGTTTTCTTTGCACGATAAAAACCTTTTGAAAGTTTTGCTAAAATTAAAAATGCACTAAAATAATTCAGTGCGACAAGCAGGATCAATTCATCCCCTATAAGAATCATTCTGATAAAAATGATGAAGGCCATGAGTACAAATGATACCAGGGGACCGAAATACAGACTCGCCAAGAAGAATGGAATCCGCCTTAAATCGATATAGACCCCGGATGCTAGTTTGGAGCCGAACACCACACATAATAGGATCGTCACGCTAGAGATGAGGATGACAAATAACCTGGATGGGACTTTCTTTTTGACATCATAAAATACCGCGATGATCAGAAGACCTGTTAGAATAAAAAAAGAATTCAATAATAAGTTCGTCAACATAGAATCCTGCACATCCTCCACCCCTATTCTTTAATTTAATGTGAGGTTCTCAGATGAGCAATCACCGTTCGATATTTCTGTTTTATCCACTTTAGTAAGCTCTGTGGATGCAGAACTCCCTCCAATCAATGCCCCTTTCTCGTTAAACAAAGGGTGACAGGAAACATCATACGTATATAAACCGTCAGACATCGGGAACAGGATGGTTTTCCTGATCGGCCTGCACTCAGTGATAACTTCCCTTTTCAACTCCATTAACTGCCTCGTACCCGGATTATCCTCCAATTCCACATCGTTCATTCCAATCACTGAAACGGCATCAAAATCAGGATGGGGATTGAAAATCCAGGTGTATTCCAGGTTAAGGTTGAAGTGTGCCACAATCATCGGGGCATCCTGCAAAGCAAAATAAAAAGGACTGTCCTCCAGTTCAAAGATAGAGACGTGAAAGTTCAGCAAATCAGCCAGATCTGCTGCCGTTGCCGGACTCGGGATCCTGACACCGCTCTCAATTTTGGAATAATAAGACCTGTCTATGTGAACCAGATTAGCGATTTCTTCTTGGCTGAATCCTTTTATTTTCCTTAACTTTTCAAGCCATATTCTTTTCCTTTGACCCATTGGCAACCCTCCCGTCAAAAAACCCTTCTAGTTCTATTATACTGACAACCGAAACAAAATCTATGTGCCTATTTTGGCACGTTTACCAAATTAAGATGAAAGTAACAAAGCTCTTCATAATATAGGAATTATCAGGTTGTTATTGGAAGTCGATTTTCTTTTTTTATCCAATATCATCATAAAAAATCCAAATAAAAAAAGGTATACCTGAAATACAGGTTTACCTTTTAAACCAGTCCGCTCCCTCGTCCATATGAACAAAGGGAATATCTGTATCTACCTCGCCTGACATTTTTACCTGGAAAACATTTTCGCCTTCAAGCCACTTATCAAAATCAAATACCACAGGGTCCCGGTCTCCGCCGAGAGCAAACCACGCCTTCATCTCTTGTGGAAGATATGCGGATGTATGAATCGTTCCCGCCCAGCTGCCGTATAGGTCTGAAAAGACTCCGCGCTCACTGCCGTTCATGAGCCGGAAAGCCTCTTCTGCATTTTCAGGCTTCTCCTCTTCCATCACAGCCAGGCGCCTTTTAGAATCGACCAGATGATTTCTGTTTTCTTCTTTCATTATTTCGAAATGGTTGGTACACATAGTAGACTGCCTGACTTCGACGCCGCGCGGAGAGGTCTCAACGATGTAAGTCTGACCGCTCTTGTCATACACCACATAACTGAACGAATGCCGGTGCGGGATTTCCTTCAGGAGAGCCACCGCTTCCTCCACTGATGCGGCCGATTCGAGGACGATCCTTCCGATCATACAGCAAATGAATCCGTCGCCGGGATTCTTCCTGTGCATGAAATTATAGCCAACTGCAAGACCCTTCTCATTCATGCCGTCCATCCTGCCCGTCACACGCTGGCTCGGCCCGATCATGGCATATCCAGTGTCCGTCGGCTGGAAAAAAACATACCGGCCTTCATAGGTTTTTGGATGGTAATCATAATTCCTGATCATATAGTTTTTTCCTGTCATAATCGAACAGCCGGAACGCACGTAGTCGACCCTGTAGCCGCCGAACTCCTGAAGGATTTTTTCCATCGGCCACTCCAGCGCTTCCTTGAGGCCGAGGAGTTCGTCCCAGATGCCGGGGGCAAAACGAGTGATGACTTCCTTTGTTTCATTCACATCGATTGAAAATCGCGGCTTTCTGACCTTCCACTGATTTTCACGGTTTTTGACCGTAATGGAGCCCTTGATGCGTTCTCCCTGCATGTATCCGAAATCATAATGATTTCCCCTGAATTGTATGATGTCACTGTGTATGGTTTTCATTACAGTCCCTCTTTTTATAGCATTTCTTTATAGGATAATGGAAAGCATTTGAGAAATAAAGAATGGTGCCTGGCTCAAAAGAGGTGTTTTGAGTCAGGCACCATGATTATGCTTCCCTCGAAAAAGAATCTTTCGTGAACAGAATGATACTTAAACAGGTAAGGAAAGCCACTGCAGTCACGAGGATTCCGACCATGAATCCAAGGGTGGCCATGAATGTGTCGTCTCCGGGAAACTGGGGGACATAAGAGACGATTTGATAATAAAAAAAGATAGCCATACATAAATAGAAGCTGCTGCCGGTCACGGCAATCTTCACCCGTTCCCCCTTTTTCCAGCTGCGGGCTGAAGCGATCGATTTCCATACGAGGATGCTGACGATGACTGCAAGCATCATGATCACCAAATGAAAATACGGAATCATTAAGTACGAAAGGCCAATCAAAATCAAGCCAGTCATGCCGAAACAGAATAGATTGATCCCGAATAAAAATAATCCCGCGAGCCACGGATTGGCAAACCATGAATATTTCTTCAAAGAGTGAATCCATTTCATTTGATAGCGATTGCCTTTTTTCCCAGCAATCATCCATGCAATGACTCCGAGAATGAGAAGCAAGAGTGTCAGTGTCAATTTTATATCTCCTTCTTCTGCGTATATTTAGCCGTATACCTTTTTCAGAAAATCCTCTTCACTGATGATTTCTACTTTCTTCCCATCGTTGATCAGCTTTTCGGCTTTCATTATTTTTGAAGACTTTTTACCTTTTATCATGACATCTTCATAGTTTCCAAGGATGATATAATGGGTTTTCGCTGTCACACTGTTCTGCGGCTGTCCTCCACACCCGGCAGCCATCTTTGCTGCTTCTGATCTTGAAAAATATTTCAGTTCACCGGTAAATACGATGTTCTTTCCGTAAAAAACATGGTCCGGGTCTGCATCTTTTGAGGCTTGAAACTCTCTCATATCGAGTTTTTTTGGAAATTTCTTTACCAGGGAAGAACGATAGGTGCCTTCGGATATTTCTCCGGGTGTGATTCTAGTCTTATTGTAAAGAGAATCAAAGTCTGTAAGCCCATACTCGTCCGCCAGCTTCAGCATGATATGAGCACACGCTTCGGCATCATCTGCAGCATGGTGATGATTCTCTAAATCTATTCCGAAGTGGGTACACACTGAAGAAAGCTTGTATGCAGGAAGACCAGTGACCATTTTCCTCGACATCTGATAGGTGCAGAGAAATTGATTATAAACCGGCTTTACACCATAGCGGGCAAGATTATCACGCAGCGCATAGCCATCAAAGGATAGATTATGTGCAACCATCAACTTATTTTCTATTTTTTCTTTAATTGAATGATAGAAAGCATCAAACGTCTGCGCACCTTCCACATCCTGAGGGGTGATGCCATGGATATTGATATTGAACCCATCAAAATCCTCTTCTGGATCAATTAATTCATAAAGCGAATCCACTATTTTCCCATTTTCCACAAACACCATGCCGACTGAACAAATACTGTGCCTCGAACGATTAGCTGTCTCAAAGTCAAAAGCAATAAAGTCCCTCATATCAAGTCACCCTTTCTTTTGAAGCGATTTTAGCAGGGATATGTATATATCATTATTAAGAGTTAAAAATTTCTTAAGCTTTCTAGTTTTGATTTTACTATAACCCTCTCCCTCTTACCATAAAGCCCACTTCCCATTCAAAAAATTGAAGCTCCATATTTTTGTAGTTATTGATTTATAAATTAGAACCACTGAATGAGTTACTCTAGCAATTTATTCCCCTTGAAAATTTCACAGAAATAAGGGGAGCAATTCCGCTTATTTAAGAAAAAGCACAAAAAACTGCTAAATTAAGCGGAGAAATTTCCCTTATTCTCTTAACAAAATTCGAAAAAGGATCATTATGCTGGGCTTAAGCGGAAAAATTCCGCTTATTTAGCCTAATTCCAATTCTATTCCACAGCTTAACAGGAAAAATTCCGCTTATTTTAGATAGGATCATTCATGTCCTACACAGGGCATTCCTCAAGTGATAGGGAACCTGCTTATCCTATCATGAAGGGAGAATTGTTCAGACCACGCTATAAGCTCACCGGAACTCCCGGCATAGTCTGGTAGTTTCAGGGCCATGAAAAAAAGGACAGTCACCTGTCCCCCAATAAAAGTGTGTTTGCCGCTATTTTTTCTTTTCGATGATGGCATCGATGATCCCGTATTCCTTCGCTTCCTGTGCACTCATGAAATAATCACGGTCGGTATCGAGGGCGACCTTTTCGATGCTTCGGCCCGTTTTTTCCGAGATGATTTCGTTGATATGCTCCCTCAGCTTTAATATCCTTTTAGCCGATATTTCAAGGTCTGTCGCCTGTCCCCTTGCGCCTCCCAGCGGCTGATGGATCATGATCTCGCTGTTCGGGAGTGCGAACCTTTTCCCTCTCGTGCCGGCGAGCAGAAGCATCGCCCCAAAGGAAGCGGCCATACCGGTGCAGATCGTCCGGACATCGGGGCTGATATACTCCATCGTGTCAAAAATCGCAAAACCTGCGGACGTAGAACCGCCAGGGCTGTTGATGTAGAGTGATATATCCTTTTCCGGATCATCCGCTGCCAGGAATAACAGCTGGGCTACGATGCTGTTGGCCATATGATCATTGATCTCATCGCTCACCATGATGATCCTGTCTTTCAACAACCTCGAATAAATGTCATAGGAACGCTCACCTTTGCTTGATTGCTCGATTACATATGGGATGGTACTCATTTTCATTCCTCCTCTTGAACGTTAAGCTGCCATTGAGAGGACGCTTGAAGAAGAAGAAACTCTGCGGGTAACAGTCGGGAACGATAGCATCTTTGGAGCGGACTGTCCGGAAATCAAATCAGGGAGCTGATCAATCAAATCCGAGGGATCCTGGTTTTGAATGCTTTCCTGAAGAAGTCTCATCACGTCTTCTTGTGAGTACTCTTCCCAGTATTCACTATTCGAACCTGATTCTTCATCATTTGAACGTTTTTCAAGTCTCGCCCTGGTTCGTTTGAGCAGTGCCTTGACGGAGGTCTCCGTCATGCCCAGGAGGTCAGCGACTTCATGGATTTTATATTGAAAGCCTTCTTTCAGGACGAGCGTAATGAGCTGCTTTGGCGTCAGTTTTTTCACCAGCATGTCTAAAATATCACGGTCGCTCCCTGTATTCTCCTCCCCACTCAGATCGGGCACATCGCCAAGCATTTCCCTGTTCAGCTTACGAACCTTATCGACCCATGCATGGTAGGCCATCTTCTTCAATAACGGCGGGCTCCATTTCTCCCGGTCAGGGTAATGCTTCAAGGCCCGGCAGATGGATTCCTGGCACAGATCCTCCCCGTCCCATTTGTTTTTTGTCAGGAACAGACAGTAATGAAGAAGCTTATCCATAAGCTCGTTCAGTTCCTGGCCCTCCGATTCCCTATCTTTCCTCAACGTTCCACGAATCATATACCTTCACTCCTTTATATCCTCTCGTGCTTATAACGGATTCAGCGTAAAAAAAGATACCGGTTCCGAATGTTTTTTTACCGTAGAAGCTGCTTGAGTTTTACCGGGTCATCGACTCTCAAAGCGATACTTGATACAGACCTCTTCCTGCCCATGAAAAGAGTGGCCTCAACGGGTTCTTTGAAGTGGAGTATTACTTGCGGATCTGTCTGTTCAAAGTCACGGTACATGAATATGAGCGTATCTTTTTCCGAGGCCCCTCCCCAGTCACATTTCTCAATGGCAGCAAGCGGGACTGCGACACGATGCATCAGGCCTTGTGTGACATACAGCTTCCCATTTTTTATTTCAAGCGGGTTCAGCCTCATTATATTGATTTCTGCAAGGAAGAAAAAGACACCATAGATGTTCAGGATCAATAGTACAACTGCAAGGACAGGCCACTTTGAATGGAGCCACCAGTGAATCCCGATCGATTCAATGACGATTGCATGGATGACCATGATATTCATGGCCAGTGCACTTGTTTTTTTATACAGCGTCACACAGCCTGCGTGGACAGGTGCTTTCCTGCGCCAGGAAAAAAGTAAATAGTGGAACATAAGCGCTTCAGAGACAAGGATTTTAATGAGGGGATGGCTTCCGACCATTTTTTCGGCAGCCGGCAGCATGGAAAAGACAGGGGCTTCCCCTGATTTTCTCATTTCGGCCCGGACTTGGGGAATTTTCCAAAGGAGATAGCCGATAAGACTCAATTCAGCGAGAAACAGCAGTGCTTCGAATCCAACTCCTGCATATAAGAGAATTTCATACGGTGTAAAGAACTCTTCGGGGATTAAAAAACGGGCGACGACGAGACCGGCAATCATGAACCCGATGATCTGTTTCTTCGATACCCGGAAAGCGGCATAAACAAGAAGAGGAGCAACGACGGCCATATCCAGTAAAGAACCGATAATGACTCCACTTTGCAGCTCAATCATAAGGGCCTCCTGGACGGAAGGTTGATACAACATGATATTACTTAATAGCACCAATCCCAGGAGCAGGACAGCCCACTTGGAAAAAACCGCTTGACGCAGGATCATTGACAGCACTCCCTTACTGGAAATGTTTTCTTATATCTATTATAGACTATTTCATCTAAAAAGTTTTCCATGAAAAATGGCAAATTCTGTACAAAAGGCCCGTCCCTCATCGCTTTAAAGCAGCGAGGGACGGGCCTTATTATCAAGATGGTTCCTTGTTGTTTTTCAGGAACATATAAAGCGAAGCGGCAAAAATGATGATATAACCGATGATGCTCCACGTATCAGGAATCTGTCCGAACAGGAAGATGCTGATCAGTGCGGAGTAGACGACGGTTGAGTAAAAGAAAATCGAGATTTCTTTCGCCGGTGCGAACTTATAGGCAATGGTGATCCCGAACTGCCCGATCGTCGCGAAGAAACCCGCCCCCAAGAGGTACACCCACTGCTTCATGCTCATCGGCTCATAGAAAGCGATCACGAACGGCAGCAGGATCATGGTGGTGAAGAAAGAAAAATAAAAGACAACCGTATAAAATTTCTCCTTCGTACCCAATACCCTCAGCACCGTATACGCACCTGCTGCAAATACAGCCGACAACAGCCCTGCGATATATGGGATCGTTTCATACGAAAACGCCGGCTTAATGATGAACAGCGTTCCGATGAAAGCAATGATAATCGCCGTGATTTGGAACATCCGGGCTTTCTCTTTCAAGAAGATCGAGGCAAAGATGATCGTTAAAAATGGGCTGAGCTTATTCAGCATATCGGCATCCGACAGAACGAGATGGTCGATTGCATAAAAGAACAGCACAATCCCTGCAGCCCCGAGACTCGAACGGAGGAGCAGCAGCTTCTGATTCTCTTTCTTACCGAACAGCCGCTCCCCGTGATATTTCACAAAACCGAAAGCGATGATGGCAGACACAAAATTCCTGAAGAACGTCTTTTGGATCGTCGGCACGTCACCGGAGAGTTTCACCAGCGCGGCCATCATTGAAAATCCGAAAGCGGATAATAATAAAAGTATGATTCCTTTATTTCGATTCGACATAGCTTCCTCCAATGACCTTTCTTGTAGTATTGTCTGATGTATTTAAATAAATGAGATGTTTTATGCAACTAGGTCAGTGTAACAAATTTTGAGGAGTTTATGGAGGAATAAGCTTGGCGGACAAAAAGAGGAGTTTACTACAATCACTACATTAAGACGAGTAATTTCATTATAGCCTTTTATTACCGCTATTGATTTCCGTGCAAGACTTCGCTTTCCGCGGGTAGCCCGTGAGCCTCCCTCACGAAAATGGCAGGTTACTTATAATATCTTTGTTTTTCTCTGGGTTTCTTAAGT
>NZ_JBJOSA010000031.1:0-38950 GCF_045897515.1 Rossellomorea oryzaecorticis
GCTAACCGCTACTACTACCTTCACGGCTCGGGACTTCAACCCTATAGAGTGTGTGCATGCCTGGCACACCGAAAAAACCAGGCACCAAAAAATTGGCACCTGGTTCTCCTTTAACTATGATTCTCAACAAACCTCTTCATCCGCTTCACCGCTTCCTGCAGCTGTTCCATCGAAGACGCATAGGAGCACCTGATGTGTCCTTCCCCGCCTTTGCCGAACACATTGCCGGGAACGACTGCCACCTTTTCTTCCATTAAAAGTTTTTCTGCAAATTCTTCTGATGACAGTCCGGTTTTGGCTACTGACGGGAATGCATAAAATGCCCCTCCCGGAAGATGACACCCGAGTCCCATTTCATTCAGGGAATCAACAAAATAATGCCTGCGATGGCGGTAGCTTCGCTTCATTTCAAGCACTTCTTCCATTCCTTTATCAAGCGCCTCGACTGCAGCATATTGTGCAGGGGTCGAAGCACACATCATCGCATACTGATGGATTTTCAACAGCGGGGCAGCAATTTCAACCGGTGCGCAAATAAAACCGAGTCTCCATCCGGTCATTGCAAATCCTTTTGAGAATCCGTTGATGACGATTGACCTGTCCCTCATGCCGGAGAGGGACGCAATTGAAACATGCCCTTCGTCATAGGCAAGCTCTGAATAAATTTCATCAGACAGCACGACAAGGTCATGATGTCGGATGACTTCTGCTATCTCTTCAAGATTTTCCCGTTCCAACACGGTACCTGTCGGATTATTGGGCGAGCACAGAAGAACAGCCTTCGTCCTTTCGGTAATCGCTTCCTCCAGTTCTTCGGCAGTGAGTTTAAATCCATTTTCAGGTTTTGTTTCAACCGTGACGGGTGTTCCGCCTGCGAGCTGCACAAGCGGGACATACGATACGAATCCAGGCTCGACGACCACCACTTCATCACCCGGATCGATGATGGCGCGCATGCTGATATCCAGTGCCTGACTCGCCCCTGTTGTCACAATGATTTCAGTGTTGGGATCATACTCGACTCCATAGCCATTCTTCATATATCCACTTATTTTTTCACGCAGTTCCAGCAGCCCGGCATTCGCCGTATAAGATGTGAAACCCTGCTCCAATGAAAGGATGGCCGCTTCCCTTACCGTCCAGGATGTAATGAAATCCGGTTCCCCCACCCCAAGTGAGATGACACCTTCCATATTGGCTGCCAGATCAAAGAATCGGCGGATGCCTGACGGCTTCAGGTTCTCCACCGCCTTCGCTATATAGGATGTCTTGGTCGTCATGGCGACACCACAATCCGCTTGTCTTCTTGGGCATCACCGAAGATGGTGCCGTCATGCTTATATTTTTTCAGCTGAAAATGAGTCGTGGTGGAAATGACTGAATCCAGCGTAGAGAGTTTCTCTGACACAAATTTCGCTACTTCATTCATGGACCGCCCTTCCACCGTCACCGACAGATCATAGGCACCCGACATGAGATACACGCTTTTAACCTCTTTGTATCGATATATCCTCTGGGCCACTTCATCGAAGCCGACGCCCCGCTTGGGAGTCACCTTGACGTCGATCATCGCGGTTACACCTTCATGCCCCTCGACCTTTGACCAATCCACAATCGAGCTGTATCGGACCAAAATGTTTTCCTTCTCAAGCTTTTCAAGGGTGTTTTCCACTTCTTCAGCTGATACTTGAAGCATCTTTCCCAGACTCTCTGATGAAATTCTGGCGTCCTTCTGTAATATCCTAAGTAAATCAAGCTCCAATCCGCTAAGCTGCATAATGCTCCTCCTTCATATCACCTAAATGGTACCATTATAGCAGAAGCTGCAGAAATAAAAAGGGATCCTGCCGGTTTTTGCTATTCTGAAATCAAATTGTAAAAAGGTGTTAAATAGCTGAAAAAGGGTAAAATACGATAAAACCACTTTCAGGGGAGTGACGAATCATGCAGGAAAACGATTTTGCAAGAACGGTAAATGTGAATGGAGCCCAAGTTTATTATGAATACCACCAGCACCCGACAGCCTCCGAAACCTTCGTTCTTCTACATGGATTTCTATCTTCATCTTTCAGTTTCAGACGGCTGACTCCTCTTTTGAAAGAAACGTATAATGTCGTTTCGATTGATCTACCCCCATTCGGAAGCAGCGACAAATCCAAGCGTTTCATCTATTCCTATGACAATCTTGCCACTACTGTCATTTCACTGCTCGACCACCTTAACGTACGTAATATCCACCTGACCGGACATTCAATGGGTGGACAGATTGCACTGAATGTTATGAAGAAAGAACCTTCGCTCGTCGATAAAGGCATTCTCCTGTGCAGTTCAGGATATCTGAAAAAAATGAAATGGCCCGTCATGATGGCAAGCCGCATTCCTCTTTTCCACCTGTATGTAAAGCTCTGGCTGACCCGTTCCGGGATCCGCAAAAACCTTGAGAATGTCGTTCACAACAGAGATCTCATCGATGATGAAATGATGTTCGGCTATATGAAGCCATTCCTTGAAGATGACATATTTAAAGCACTGACCCGCATGATACGGGACCGGGAAGGAGACCTGTCCATCCGGGAATTGAAGAAAATAGAGACCCCCTGCCTGCTCGTCTGGGGTGAGCATGACAGGGTGGTGCCGCTCTCGACCGGCCACAGGCTTGCGGGGGACCTTCCTCAATCAAAGCTTGTCGTATTGAAGGATACAGGACATCTGGTTCCCGAAGAAAAGCCTGAAGAAGTGCTGGGACATATCCGGCAATTCATCAACTCTGAAGCAGAAGGATACGTAAGACAGGAACGTCAGCAGTTTGAAAAGGGAATCCCCTCTGCCCTCCTGAGTGAAACGTAAAGGGAAGACTTTGCATCTATTATGTTAAATATAGGATCCGCGCCGCTTAGTGCAACATTCAATCATGCGCGGCTCCTTCATAAACTGACAAACAAATCATTTTCAACTTTTCGAATTACATAATAAGATGAAACTAGTATATGTGTGATCCAGAAGCTGCCGGTGATTTGAACCGCTTGAAAGCTTCAGGTGTTTATTAATTTTTCAGCCGGAAAGGGGTTAATGATGTTGAGTGGATTTGAAAAAATAATTGATCGAAAAGGGACCTCCTCCGTCAAATGGGATATGACCAAGACGGTATTCGGAAAAGAAGATGTACTCCCGATGTGGGTGGCGGATATGGATTTCCTTCCCCCTGCAGAGGTGACGGATGCCCTCAAGAACCGATTGGAACATGGAATTTTCGGTTATACCTTTGTTGGGGAAGGACCAGCGGAAGCGATTACCGGGTGGGTCAAGAAGAGGCACGGCTGGGATATACATAAGAACTGGCTGCAGTACAGTCCGGGTGTTGTACCGGCTATCGGAACAATCATTCAGGCATTGACGGAACCCGGTGACAAAGTATTGGTGCAATCCCCTGTCTATACGCCGTTCTTCAACATGACCGAGGAAAACGGCCGCGTCATCGAAAATGCTCCGCTCACCTATGAAAACGGCACATACAGCATTTCATTCGAGGACTTTGAAGAATCATTGAAAAAAGGTGTTAAAGTCTTCCTGCTCTGTAACCCGCACAATCCGAGCGGGCGTGTATGGACACGCGGGGAATTGACCAAGATGGCAGAACTCTGTAAGAAATACAATGTCATTATCGTTTCGGATGAAATACATTCCGATCTCGTTTACAAAGAGCATACCCATATCCCGATTGCATCCCTCGATGAAAGCGATGCGGATAAGACCATCACCCTCATCGCACCAAGCAAAACCTTTAACCTGGCAGGTCTGCAGGCATCAGCCATGATCACACCGAACAAGGACTTCCGAGAAAAAATCGCAGGCGTCCATAAAAAGCAGGGCTTCTTCACCCTGAACACATTCGGTATCACCGGCATGGAAGCCGCCTACCGCCACGGAGAAAAATGGCTTGAAAACATCCTGGATTATTTGGCCGAAAATGCCGCCATCACAAAATCATTTATCGATGAACATCTGCCTGACCTGCACCTTGTTGAACCACAGGGAACCTATCTCCTATGGATCGATTGCAGCAAGCTTGGCCTCACAGACGATGAACTGAAGGAGCGTTTGCTTGAAAAAGGCAGATTGGGGCTCGAATCCGGACCTAAATACGGAAAAGGCGGCGAAGGCTTTGTGAGGATGAACATCGCCTGTCCGCGTGAAATATTGATGGATGGACTGGAAAGACTGCGAAAGGCACTTGGATGATCAACTCTATTACCCCAGTCGGACTGATTTAGTTGCACAGAAAAAAGCCCTCTGCACCGAAACATCGGTCCAGAGGGCTTTTCTTATTTTTACTTCTTCTCTTTTTCCTTCGCGATTTCACCACAGGCGATCCTTGCCCCGGAATCCCCTGCCGGCTGCGTCATACCGTCGTCTTTGTTCTCGGTGATGATCAGGGAGGTGCCGTCTTTCGTAAATAAAGAGGTCTTTCCTTTCGTCATCGTCACGATAGGCGCCATCAGCTTCACCTTCGCAACCCCGTCATCTTCCACGATGATATTCGGCAGATCGCCGGCATGGGCTCCTTCGGGATGAAGCAGGCCGTGCTTTTTATCATCCGGATTGAAATGATTGCCCGCAGTTACGAAATCCGGACGCTTGCACACTCCTTTTTCATGAAAATGGATGCCGTGTTCTCCCGGCGGCAGCCCTTCAAGATCAAGGTCCACTTCCACCCCTTCCGCCACCTCCTGCAGGATCACCTTCCCGAGCGAATCACCCGTTTCATTTTTCATATCGACTTCCATCTTCTTCGGATTTTCAATGGCACATGCCCCGAGAAGCACCGACGCCACGGATATGTATAATAACATATTCTTTTTCATCTCAGATTCCTCCAAATGTACATACTCATTCTCCATTTTTGACTAGTTGGAGGGAAAGTATTCTTACAGGAAGAGGATTTTCAGGGATGGGGTTATAAATGGTTTAGGGAGTTTAGGAGGGATTTATGTTAATCAACGTTTTTGAAAGTTTATCAGCAATTTTTGAAGAGATATCAACGAAAATTTGAATTCACCTGCAAAAACTCAGCCACTTACCGACAATTCTACATATATCGACACAAACTCGAAACTTTGCCCCCGCCCACCACATCCTAACCCCGGCAATAAAAAAACACACCGGCATCACATCCCGGTGTGCTCTAACTGCTATTCAGTTCCCCGATTCTTCTGCCTGATTTCGTCTTCGATTGCTTTCGTCTTAAGCTCTTCCTTCTTTGAAACCTTTTTAATCAAACGGAATGTCAATATTGTTAATATGAAAAAGATCGCCATCCAAATTGCGGCCGGGATATATTCTGTCTTATCTTCCGGAAAGTACAAAAACAAATTCAATACAAATGAAGAAAGCATAACAAGCTCCTTTCGTCTATCCACAAACTCTTTCACCATTATACCAAGATAAAATTGCAGAAACCAATATCATATAAGATTAATTTAACGATTCTATGAACGGCCCACTGTTCGTCAGATGCCGAATAAAACGCAGGCTCCACCACGCTTAGGGGGAATCCGGGCTCCCCCCTCTCCCTATACTGAAACTCCTATCTCCCCAATTCCGACAATTTCCGAGGAAATAAGCGACAACCCGCCATAAAAAATCCCCTTATCCGGATTTCGAATAAGGGGGGTCTTATCAAATTATTTCTCTACAGTGATTTTCTCAATGATCACGTCTTCCTTCGGAGCGTCATTTTCTCCCACTTCGACGTTTGCGATTTTATCGACGACATCCATGCCTTCGATGACTTGACCGAATACCGTATGTTTGAAGTCAAGATGCGGGGTCCCTCCGCGTTCCATATAGGCATCGATGATTTCCTGCGGGAATCCCGCTTCCTTCATCTTCTCTTCGAAACCAGGGTTCATTTCATCGTTCTGGACGATGAAGAACTGGCTTCCATTTGTATCGGGGCCTGCGTTCGCCATTGAAAGTGCTCCGCGGATGTTGAAAAGCTGCTTGGAGAATTCGTCTTCGAAAGACTCTCCCCAGATGCTTTCCCCGCCTGTTCCATTACCATTCGGGTCTCCGCCCTGGATCATGAAATCTTTGATGACCCGGTGGAACTTCAATCCGTCATAGTAGCCGTTCTCGCTGTGGGTGATGAAGTTTTCAACCGTTTTCGGAGCCTGTTCAGGGAATAATTTTATTTTTATATTGCCCATCGATGTCTTCATATCTACTACTTTTTCATTTTCAGCCACTTCTGTTGTCAATTGCGGGTATGTCATTTCTTGATCTCCTCCAGTTTCTTCTCCAGATGTTTTTTCTTCTGTTTCAGCAGGTTTGCTTTTGCTGCTTTCATCTTTCTCTGTTTGTCCACATCCGGCCAGGATTAAACCTATCAGACACAAGGATAATAGTGCCAATCGCTTCATTTATGTACCTCCACATGCTACTTTTATTGTAAGTGCCATCAAAATCACTTTGTGTTCCATTATAATAGACTTAGACAATGAAGAGGAGGGTTTTTTTTGCAAAATTTTGAAATAGGGGATAAAGTCACGGCTTTTTATAAGACAGGAAAATACATCGGTGAGGTGACGGGTGAGCGTCCGGGCGCTTATGTGGTAAGAATCCTTGCCGTACTCAAGCATCCACGGCAAGGTGACTTGCACAATCCGGCCGATGTGGAGGTACCGTTGTTTCATGAAAGGAAGGCACTCGCTCACCGGGAACAGGCCAATATGCCTGAAAAGATGGTGAAGCCTTATGAAGGGGATATCCCGGATTATAATGAGACCCTTCTCACTGCATTCGGCGACCTGAAAAAGCAACTGGAAACTGACGGTTCCCCGCATGCGCTGAAAAGTCTTGAAGCCCTGGCGGGAGTGCAGCGGGAGTACGAATTGATGTATGGATTGACGTTTCAATCTTAAACTCTGAACATACGAAAAAACGTGCCGCATTATATGAGCGGCACGTTTTTTATATTAAGCGAGCTGATTATAAAGCTTGCTCAAATCAATCCGGTCGCCGATGGTGGTCGGTTCGGCTTTATCGAGATATTTTTTATCTTTTTCCACCAGGTTGTAGATATGATGGGTGGTCATCGCGTCATCAAGTGCCTTGTGATGCTTGCCGACCCCTTCCCTTCCATACTCCTGGACAGCTTTCCAAAGCCCTGTTTGATTCTGGTCTCCGAAAAATCGTTTATATTCCATCGATAAATCGACAAATTGGGCTTGAAATGGAAATACGATACCCCACTGGGCGCAATTATCCCTCAGCACTTTCATATCCATATTCCCCCAGGTGACGACTTTTTCAATGCCTTTTGAGTTCAGCTGATTGAAATAATCAATGAGGGTCTGAAAAGAGATACCTCCGTCCACTTCATTTTGCGTGATCGATAAGAATCGTTTGCATCGATTGGTTAGTCTGGGAAAGGCAGATGGTTTTACATAAGTTGAAAACGTATCTGTCACCTTCCCATTCTGAACCACCACAACACCTGTTTCGATGATTTCAGGGAAAAAGCCTTTGGGGACTCTATTTCGTTCAGGCATTGAAAACTCAAAGTCAATGAACACAAGCTGCTTTGCTTTTACCACGTAACTCCCTCCTCAATCTTGTACAGACCCCAATTTTCTTGCTGGTAGATTACTATAGTGTATACGAACGTGTTTATGTCCACTTATACCGCTGTGCCTGTATGACCAGTGAACATAATTCTTATTCTTATATTATATCATGTTCCCCTTGAAAATTATGACTAAATCCTTTCAAACAAACAGAAAAGATTCCATTCAGTGGACTCATGCGGGAATCTTTTATAAAATAGATATTTAGTAATCCGAAATAAATAATAATTGAGAAGGTGTTCATCATTTCAATAGAAAAAAAGAATCTTGTCATCATGGTCACGGCGAATTTCTTAGTGGCTGCCAGCGCCACGATGATCTTGCCTTTTTTGTCCCTGTATATTGAGACATTCGGCGATTATAGTGCTGAATATGTCCAGCAGTGGTCCGGCTTTGTTTTTGGCGTCACGTTTTTGACGGCATTCTTCGTTTCTCCTTTATGGGGAAGATTCGGGGACCGTTACGGTTATAAGCCCATCCTCCTGATCACGGGATATGGGATTGCCGCGTCGATTTTCTTTATGGGCTTTATGGAGTCCGTTCATGGTTTGTTCATTCTGAGGATGCTGATGGGGGCAGTCACCGGGTTCATTCCTACATCGATGGCACTCATCTCTTCACAGACATCCAAGAAAGAAGCAGGCAAAATACTGGGCACCTTGCAGATGGGAACGGTATCCGGCGGTTTGTTCGGTCCTGTCATCGGCGGGATCCTTGCTGATAATGTTGGTTTTTCTTATACCTTTATCTTCACGGCGATTTCAATCACCATTGCGGCCACTGTGGTCCTGTTCGGCATAAACGAACAGAGGGATAAGGAACAGAGGAATAAGCAAAACAAATATTCAAGCAGGCAGGTACTGAGTCACATATTCAGTCACAAACTTCTTGTGACTGTGATCATTCTGTCGCTGCTCATCCAAGTCGCGAATTTCAGCATACAGCCGCTTCTCGCCCTGTATGTAAGTGAACTTACTTCATCTTCAAACCTTGCTTTCTTAGCGGGTCTTGCGTTTTCGGCAACCGGCTTCGGGAACTTCATCGCTACACGTAAATGGGGAAATCTCGGAGACCAGATCGGGTATGAGAAGGTCCTGTCCATCCTGCTCGTGCTTGCCTCCATATTGATCGTGCCGCAGGCGCTTGTGACCGAGCTTTGGCAGCTCGTTTTCCTCCGTTTCTTGTTCGGTATCGCCATCGGCGGCATGATCCCATGTGTCACCGCCTATATACGCCAGGAGGCACCGCTCAGCATGCAGGGGGAAGTCTTGGGCTATAATCAGAGCTTCCGGTTCCTCGGGAATGTGATTGGACCTGCCTTCGGCGGCACAGTTTCCGGATATATTGGAATTTCTTCCGTTTTTTATGTAACTGGTGCTTTATTCTTGGGGGCATTTGGATTATTATGGTGGAGTATAAGACATTCAGAAGTTGACGGTCACGTGAATCAAGATTACTAGAAAAGTAGAGTGGAAGTATGAGAGTGTTTGCAGGATTTCTGACAGTGATTTGTTTTATGGCTTTGTTCTTCACCTCACTGTTCTTTACGACCGAAGAAGTCGCCAAAGTCCAGGGGTTTCAGGATGAACTTGAAGACACCGTGAATACGGATCAGCTGAACCTTAATAAAACAAGTCTTCTGCTGGACAAAGACGGAAATGTATTTTCGGAAGTGAACCGCCCCTTTCGGTTATATGCGGAAGATGAGAAAATCCCCCCTTTTGTAAAAGAGATCCTGGTCGCTTCAGAAGACCAGCACTTTTACGAACATGTCGGCTTCGATGCCGGGGCCATCTTAAGGGCGGTCGTGAAGAATCTGGTCTTCACGCATATTCAGCAGGGAGGAAGCACGATTACCCAGCAGCTTGCGCGAAACCTGTATTTAGGACAGGAAAAGACGTACAACCGTAAGTTGACTGAACTTTTTTATGCGCACGAAATTGAAAGATCCATGTCGAAAGATGAAATTCTTGAGCTGTATCTTAATGTGATTTATTTCAGTAACGGCGTATACGGGATCGAAACGGCGTCACAGTACTATTTTCAAAAAAGTGTCTCTGAATTAAATAAAGCAGAAATGGCATTCCTTGCTTCCATCCCGAATAACCCGGGCAAATACGATCCGGTCGATCATTTCGATCAGACGAAAATCCGTCAGGAACGCCTGCTTGATATTCTTGTGGATGGAAAAAAGCTTTCGAAAGAGGACTCGGACAAGCTGAAGGATGTACCGATCAAGCTCAACATCCGCAAAAAAATCGACCGTTTTCCTGACTATGCCTTTTATGTGGAGGAAGAATTACGGGAGCTGATCTCTCTTCATGAAGGCTATAAAACAAAGATCGAAAAAGCCTCTTCCCCGCAGGAAAAGGAACAGATCATTCAAAAGCTCAATCAACGGGTTGAAAGCGTGATTGCTTCCGGCGTCAGGATCCAGACTGCCCTGGATCCTGCACTTCAGAAGAAAAGCGTCAATGCCTTGAACAACGGTCTGAACCTTGACAAACTCCAGGGAGCCTCCGTCACGATTGATAATGAGACGAGAAGGATCGCTGCATTAACAGGCGGTAAAGAGTATCAAAAATACAATTTCAATCATGCATTTCAAGCATACAGACAGCCCGGTTCTTCCATTAAACCGCTCCTTGTCTATGCTCCGTACCTGGAGAAGACCGGAGCGTCCATTTATGAAAAGGTGAGCGCTGATAATTATTGTATTGGAGAGTATTGCCCAATCAATTATGGCGGTGTACAGGCAGGGACTGTCACGCTGACTCAATCTCTCGCACAGTCCTACAACACCTCCGCTCTCCGCTTGATGGAAAAAGTCGGTGTCAAAGAAGCTTTCAACAAGCTTTCAGCCTTTTCATTCGAACGCCTGAGTGGAAAAGACCGCACGTATGCGGCTGCAATCGGGGGATTCACCAATGGCTTAAGCCCGCTCGAAATGACGGATGCCTACACTTCCTTCATAGATGGAAGCTACACAAGAAGCCATGCGATCGTGAATGTGACGGATGGAAACGGAAAGGTACTTTATAAATGGAAGGACGAATCGAAGCAGGTCTGGTCAAAGGATACCACGAAAAAAATGAGACAGATGCTCGCAGGTGCCGCAGTAAACGGCACAGGAAAGGCAGCATACGTCTCCAAGCCGTATGTCGGCATCAAAACAGGCACCACCAATAATTATCATGATTACTGGGTGCTGGGCCTGACAAGCGACTACACAACCGGCGTCTGGGTCGGCCATGACATCCCCCAGAACATGAGCCGGATCGAACAATTGCGCCCCAGCCATAAGATATGGCAGAATATCATGAAATAACGCCCGGAGAGCATCTTAACGGAGTCTGTTTTCGAGTACAAAAACTTGATTCGCCCGTAAATCAGCAGTCCAATTCGCAACTAAATTGGACTGCTGATTTTTGTTGATATCAAGGTTTTCAATGACCATAGGAATTTAAGCACCCGAATATTCGCACCCCTTTTAGCAAGGTGACAGAAGTTATTGGCAGCGTGTGTATTCGAGTGCTTATTGCTAAGAAAACCAAACAGGATTTTGGATATTTTTGTTAAAATAATAGGGGGGCATATTCAACTAACGGGGCAGTTTTGTTTAATTTAGATTTGGGGGAAAATGATGTTTACTGCTTATATGATCCCATTTTGGCGGAGATTTATTAGCGGAGAAATTCCGTCTAAGGCAGCAGGAGGAGGGTTAAAACGCTGAAATAAGTGGAGAAGTTCCGCTTAACTGCTCAATATTGAACAATATGTAACGGATATTTTAATATAAGCGGAAAAACTCCGGCTATTATTCGTGAAATAGCGGCATTTATCGATTTAAACGGAATTCTTCCGCTAATTTTCAAACGCCAGGGAACCGGCTCTCCTTGTTCAACCTAAGGGCAAAGAATGATGATAAAAAAGCTCCAAGCATAATGGCTCCGTGCTTTTAGACTTGCTAATTTCACTGCTAGAATGTCTACTAATTCAACTGGAATTTACCGTGCGAAAAACACTGCTAATTCAAATTTGCACTTTAAAAACCGAACTCGTTAAAAGCTTCTCCGGGCGCTTTTTTTGAATCAGGATCTGCAATAAAATGCTTGAACTGGCCTATTACAGGTCAATCAAAGTGTCACTGTACCTGTCTCCATGGTCCGCCATGGCCCGATAAAGGAAATTCGACATGAGGGGCATAATTATTGAATTGAAGGGTGCAATTAGTTTGATGAGAGGCACAATTATTTTTTTATGGGGTGTAATAGGCCCGGGGAAAGGCACAATTATTTTTTATGGGGTCTAATTATTCCGGGAAGAGGCTCAATCAGCTCAATGAAAGGCACAAATTCTCGACGAGACTGCTTTTTTCCATAAAAAATACGCCCCAAATAGCAGATGTGCACTCCACTTCAATCCACTCTCCATAACAACAAAGAAAAAAACGATCGACCAGCAAGATCAGACTCAAATCCATTTATGGAGAAGGGTATAGAATACCTGGCAGGTTTCAAATTGGAGCCGTCATTCTTTTAAAAAAGTTCCTCCTGTTCCGAAAAGCTCAAACACCATAAAAAAGAGTACAAAACCACTGTTTCATACTCCTCAAGCACCAGTCACAACTTCACCTTCGACATAATCGGCAGGCTCGCCATGACACCGTTATATAATTTTAAAATCACTAGAAAAACCGTCAAGAACAAAGAGGACCAAGTGAATAATTGCAGGGTGATGACACCGATGATCCCTGCTTTCGAGACCGTCACACTGATTTTATAAACAAAGTACACAAAATACACAATCGAGGTGGCGGCAAAAATGATGAGCAGTCCCATAAAAGACTTCAGGCTTACGCTTGAGACGAGACCGCCGATAAAATAAATCATCGAGCCGGACCTGACGCGGTTATATAGTTGTCCCTCCGAATCTTTTGAGAAGAAAAGCATTGAGACGCCGTTGATCGTTTCCGCAATTAGCTTCAAGGCTGCAAATACCATGAAAAAGACGATCATGAGCAGGATGAGCAAGACAAATTTCAGTTGAATATCAGACAGGAATTCCCGCATCCCGGGATAAACACCGATTTTTTTAAATAGATCGACTAGCACATCCACCCCGTAAACGGAAAAGGTCAAACTGAACAATAGGATGGCAAACAGCGGCAGATAGCTTGTTAAATATGTATTCTTCAATTGAGAACTCTCCTAACGATTATTCCATGCAGCACTTTCATCATAATCGTTTATGAGAATCTTGAAAAGGGTATTGATAAGAAAATCCTGGGTACTTTGTCTTAACGTATAAAGTCAAAACATAAAAAATGACTGCCTCTCCCACGCGGACATGAAAAGACAGTCAATCCAGTGCTTCGTTTGTGTAAGGTGTCCTGCTCGGCACAATCCGGATGTACTCCCTCGACCTGAACGGCTGGCGGATCCTCTGATTATTCGCCGGTACTTCCTCCATCTCCCCTGTTCCGTCGTAACGGACAGGCTGTAAATTGGCGGTTGACGGATCATCTGTTTCGATGATGCCCCGGTTAAACCGATCCTGTGATTCAACCATCCACCCAACACCGATAAATGTAAAAAGAATCGTAGTAAAGGCCACTGCTTTCCTTTTCAATTTTACCACCACCTTATGGATAGGATTCTCCAAAATGACCAAAACTATTCTTTATTACCCGTAAATTCAACAGGAAAATCTTAAAAATTTTCGAGGTGATCCGCCGCGTTTCTACATATTTAATACTTCGGGAAAGTTTCGGATGAGGCCGATGGCTCAGTAATGCAAGCATTGTTTTTTTACGTTATAATGCTCTTTAGGTTAGGATTTCCGGGCATACTGGAAGAACGGATAAAAATCTCCAGAAGATGACACTACCTACATAAGAAACATTGAAAAATACATGACACGATTTTTTACTAGAGGGGGGTTTTTTATGACATTGTTACATTGGGCTATTCTATCGCCCTTTTTATTTGCTGTTCTTATCCCATTCCTGTATAAGGCATTTCGACCGATTCACACCGGGTGGTTCGTACTGCTTCTGCCGGTTGCTTTATTCAGTTATTTCATTCAATTCATGCCGATTACAAGTGATGGTAAAGTAATAAAGGAAACTGCAGAGTGGATGCCTTCATTCGGCATCGACTTTATTGCGTATATTGACGGTCTCGGGCTGCTGTTCGCACTGCTCATCACCGGGATCGGTTCGCTCGTCGTCCTTTATTCGATTTATTATCTTGATAAGAAAAAGGAACAGTTACATAACTTTTATGTGT
Source organism: Rossellomorea oryzaecorticis (assembly GCF_045897515.1). NCBI lineage: Bacteria > Bacillati > Bacillota > Bacilli > Caryophanales > Bacillaceae > Rossellomorea > Rossellomorea oryzaecorticis. The sequence continues at coordinate 13,916 of NZ_JBJOSA010000031.1, forward strand.
ATTTGATGATGTTCATGGGTGCCATGCTCGGTGTGGTCCTGTCTGATAACCTGATCGTCCTTTATATGTTCTGGGAATTTACGTCAATTTCATCTTTCCTATTGATCGGTTATTGGTATCACCGTGAACGCTCAAGATATGGTGCCTTGAAATCCATGCTGATCACCGTCTTCGGAGGGTTGTCCATGCTTGGGGGCTTCCTTCTTCTATACCTCATGAGCGGTACGTTCAGTATCCGTGAATTGATTGCCCAATCAGACCAGTTGATGACGAGCGCCCTTTTCGTACCGGCGTTGATTCTCGTCCTGCTCGGTGCCTTTACGAAGTCTGCTCAGTTCCCATTCCATATCTGGCTTCCTGATGCAATGGAAGCCCCTACCCCTGTCAGTGCGTACCTGCACTCGGCTACGATGGTAAAAGCGGGGATCTATCTTGTTGCCCGCATGAGTCCGGTGTTTGCCGAGACAAGCTTATGGTTATGGCTCGTAGGCGGTTTCGGGATCTTTACTTTATTCTGGGGCTCGTTTAACGCCGTCAGGCAGACAGATTTAAAAGGAATCCTGGCCTTCTCGACCGTCAGCCAGCTTGGTTTGATCATGTCGCTCCTCGGAGTGGGTGCAGCAGCCCTTCACTACACACACTTGGACGACAATATTTATATGGTGGCAACACTTGCCGCCGTTTTCCACTTGATCAATCACGCGACTTTCAAGGGAAGCCTGTTCATGGTGGTCGGAATCATCGACCATGAAACGGGGACAAGGGATATCCGCAAACTCGGAGGCCTGATGAGCTTTATGCCGATCACATTCACAGTGGCGGTCATCGGTGCATTTTCAATGGCTGGACTTCCTCCTTTCAACGGATTCTTAAGTAAGGAAATGTTCTTTACAGGAATGGTCCGGGTGCTTGAGATGGATATTTTCAGCCTTGACACAATCGGCATCCTCTTCCCTGTCCTTGCCTGGGTGGGAAGCGTATTTACATTCATTTACAGCATGATCCTCGTGTTCAAAACATTCACGGGTGAACACCAGCCTGAAAAATTGGAGAAAAAGCCTCATGAGGCGCCGTTCGGCATGCTGATCTCGCCGATCATCCTGGCGTCGCTTGTGATTGTATTCGGGTTCTTCCCGAACATCCTGTCTGAGCGGATCATCGCTCCGGCTGTTGCCGCGATCACGCCGAGCCTGGTTGAAGAAGGTCATGCTATTGAAACGCATATTACCTTCTGGCACGGTTTCACACCGGAGCTCTTCATGACATTGGGCGTCATCCTGTTTGGGATCCTTCTCTATCAGCTGCTTCCAAAGTGGAGGAAAATTTACTCGTGGATCCCTGAGCGTTTAACGCTTAATTCCATATATGACGGCGGATTGGTCCGCGGTGAACGGGCCGCATTCTCTTTTACAAGGGGATACATGACCGGATTCATCCGCAGCTATCTCGTCTATATTTTCTCGTTCTTCATCGTGATATTGCTGTTCAGTTTGTGGTTCAAGGGAGCATTCACAATCAATACTGAAGAACTGGCACCGATCGGCGTCTATGAGGTTGCAATCGCCCTTCTGCTAGTCATCAGTTCGGTGACGATCCTTTTTGCGAAATCGAGACTGACTTCGATCATTGCACTGGGGGCTGCAGGCTATACGGTTTCCCTTTTCTTTGTTCTATTCCGGGCACCTGACCTTGCGCTGACCCAGCTAGTCATCGAGACGGTGTCTGTTGCACTGTTCCTTCTTTGCTTCTATCACCTGCCGAAGCTGAGCAGGCATGAAGAAAGAATGAAGTTCAAGCTGGAAAACGCCTTGATATCGATCGGGGTCGGTATCGTGGTGACACTATTCGCGATTTCTTCATACAGTACAAAGCTGTTTGATTCGATATCAAGCTACTATATTGAAAATGTATATGAAGAAGCAGGCGGTAAAAATATGGTCAACGTCATCCTCGTTGACTTCCGCGGATTCGATACATTGTTTGAAATCTGTGTACTTGCCATTGCTTCACTTGGAATTTATTCAATGATTAAACTGCGTCTGACAAGGAGGAAAGAAGGATGAAGACAAAAACAAATGACGTCATCTTACAGACCGTAACAAACGTTGTCGCCTTCTTGATCATCTTGTTTTCCCTTCGGATCTTCTTCGTCGGGCATTACACTCCGGGGGGAGGATTCATCGGGGGCTTGATGACTTCAGCAGCAATCGTCTTACTGCTTCTTGCCTATGATATCAGGACAGTGGCCAACATTCTGCCAGTGGATTATAAGATCCTGACGGCCATCGGCTTGCTGTTTGCAGTCGGGACTTCTGCGGGCGCATTGTTATTCAATGTCCCATTCCTGACTCATGCATATGATTATTTCCACCTGCCCCTATTAGGGAAAACCTCCCTTCACACCGCAGTCTTGTTTGATACAGGAGTGTATCTTGTCGTAATCGGTGTAACGATGACCATTATTCAGACAATAGGGGTGAGTGAATAATGGAAATACTTATGGCAATTGTTGTTGGAATCTTGTTCACAAGCGCTGTATACCTGATGCTCTCTAAGAGCCTGCTCAGGATCATCATAGGGACCGCGTTGCTGAGCCACGGTGCTCATCTGCTTATCCTGACCGTCAGCGGCCTGAAAGGCGGAGATGCCCCGCTGTTGGGCGAACACGCTGAGTCTTATGTCGATCCGCTGCCGCAGGCATTGATTTTGACAGCCATCGTCATCAGCTTCGGGGTCACGGCTTTCTTCCTTGTCCTTGCTTATCGGGCATATCAGGAGCTTGGAACGGATAATGTGGATCAGATGAGAGGAACTGAAGGCAATGACTAACTTATTGATTCTACCGATTTTAATCCCGCTCTTCACAGCGGTCATCTTAATGTTTATCAGCAAATTTATAAAAGTGCAGAGAGGGATCTCAGTCATTTCAACACTGGCGACTGTTGGAGCATCCCTGGTACTCATCAATAAAGTTCACCGGGACGGCATCCAGACGATCGAGCTCGGAAGCTGGAAAGCCCCGTTCGGCATCATACTTGTATCAGACATGCTGTCGGCACTGCTCGTGACGACTACGAGTATCATCACGCTGGTCGTCCTTCTCTATTCGATCAAGTCGATCGGGATCGACAGGGAGCGTTTCTATTTTTACCCTGTCGTGCAATTCCTGCTTGTCGGGGTGAACGGCGCCTTCACGACAGGTGATATATTCAACTTATTCGTCTTCTTCGAGGTCATGCTGATGAGTTCCTACGTTCTCCTTGTCCTTGGCGGAACGAAGGCACAGCTTCGCGAAGGGATCAAATACATCCTGGTGAACGTGATTTCTTCCGCGCTTTTCGTCATCACGGTCGCCTATCTTTATTCTGTGTTAGGCACATTGAATATGGCGGATATTTCAAGGAAGATCTCGGAAGTGAACCAGCCGGGTATCATCACGGCGATCGCCGTACTGTTCCTTGTCGTCTTTGGATTGAAGGGTGCTATATTCCCGCTGTACTTCTGGCTGCCGGGTTCTTATTATGCACCGCCGACACCTGTACTGGCTTTATTCGGCGCCCTTCTCACCAAAGTGGGGATCTACTCGATCACAAGGACCTATACGCTGTTCTTCCCTCATGATATCGGCTACACGCATGAGATTCTCGGGGTACTTGCCATCCTGACAATCGTGTTCGGATGCATCGGTGCCATAGCGTATTGGGACGTAAAGAAAATCATCATTTACAATATCATCATTGCAGTCGGGGTCATTTTGTTCGGAGTTTCCACAATGAACCCGGACGCACTTGAAGGTTCGGTGTATTACCTTGTGCATGACATGATCATCAAAGCTGCCCTGTTCCTGCTTGTCGGGGTCATGATAAAAATCACCGGCACAACGGACCTGAAAAAAATGGGCGGACTCATCAAGGAGTATCCTTGGCTCGGCTGGACCTTTTTAGTGGCAGCCTTCTCCCTTGCCGGAATCCCTCCATTAAGCGGATTCATCGGAAAGTTGATGATCCTGAGGGGAAGTTTCAGTGATGGAGCGTATCTCGGAGCGGCTATCATCCTTGCATCCAGCCTTCTGGTCCTTTATTCCGTCATTAAAATATTCCTGAATGGAATTTGGGGCACACCGAAGGAATACAACGGTATCACAAAAGGACACGCCCGATACTTATGGATGACGTCAGCCGTACTTGTTGTACTTGCCGTCTTCTACGGCTTAGGGGCAGAAGCCCTGCGGCCGTTGTTCTCACAGGCTGCAGATGTCCTGATGGACCCCGATCTCTATATAGACGCAGTGTTAAAGGAGTAATGTAGAATGGCCTTTCAAATTTTATTAAACTTTTTCTTAGCCTTTGTCTGGATGTTTCTCTCAGTGTCCTTTACTGCACAGTCATTTTTGATCGGCTTCATATTGGGATTGCTCGTGATTTTTGCATTCAGAAGATTTTTCAGCTCCCGCTTCTATCTATTGAGGGTGGGGGCGGTGGTCAGCTTATTGTTCTTATTTATCAAAGAGCTGATCATGGCGAATATTTCGGTGTTAAAAGTGGTGCTGAGGCCCAAGCTTGATTTCAAACCCGGCATTTTCGCCCTTCCGACTGAATTAAAAACAGATTGGGAGATTACGTTGCTTGCAAACCTAATTACCTTGACTCCAGGGACATTGGTAGTGGATGTATCGTTCGATAATAAAATTCTCTACATCCACGCAATCGATATTGAGGATGTTAATGAATCGATTGATGAAATCAAGAATTCATTTGAAAAAGCAATCATGGAGGTGAGCCGCTGATGCTGCATACAGTCATTCAAATCACCCTGCTTCTCGTCTCCCTGTCCATGCTTGGCCTTATCTATCGGGTCATCAAGGGCCCGACAATCCCCGACCGGGTCGTCGCGCTTGATGCAATCGGCATCAATCTGATCGCGATCGTCGCCCTTATTTCGATGATTATCGATACGTATGCATTCTTATCGGTGATTCTTCTCCTCGGAATTCTCGCATTCCTTGGAACGGTAGCCTTTTCAAAGTTTTTGGAGAAAGGGGAGATAATCGAACGTGAGCGTAATCATTAGTTGGATCATCGCACTATTATTACTGATTGGGGCATTTCTCAGCCTTGTCGCTACTTTCGGGGTGATACGCCTCCCGGATATCTATACGAGGAACCACGCAGCCTCAAAAGGGGCGACACTCGGGATCATGTCGATTCTGATTGGAACATTCCTTTACTTCTATCAGGAGCACGGCCATTTCAATTCTAACTTGATCCTGGCCATCGTCTTCATCTTTGTGACTGCACCTGTAGCGGGTCATCTCATTGCACGTGCCGCTTATAATTCCGGCGTTGGATTGTCGGAAAACAGCGTCCGGGATGACCTAAAGGGAAAAGAGGAATATGAAAAACAGAATTCTTCGATTTAGATCCGCGAAAAACGATATGAAAAAAGCTTGACCTGGCGGGTTATTCCCGTCCGGGTCAAGCTTTTTTATTGGTCATATAATTCCTGCTCTACACTCCCATCCTGTTTATGGATGACGAGCGTCCCCGAGTGGTCCGTCACATAGTCCTTCGCTTTTGAAAGAAGATCCCCTTTTGTGTCTTCCACCATAATGGCACGGCTGCTGCCTTCCTTTATCAATTGCCATCCATCGTCATGGGGTTTCACATGATATTCTGTCTTATCCGTTTCCGTTCCTTCCTCGGATTTATGGGCTCGGTCAGTCGCAATCGCAATTGCTCTTCCTTCCTCATACCCTTCATCCAAGAGGGCGTTGCCGATCTCGATCGCTTTATTCCGGACATCTGCCGGGAGATTCTTTAAGGAATCGGGATAATCATTTTTGCTCCATGGCATTGTGAAAACCTCCTTCAATTGGTTACTTATTGATTTCCCAATGTGAAGATTTTTAAACGTTTACTATGTACCGTGAGAGGGGAAGACTAGCGTTTTGGCACGACTGCCATCGTACAGCGTGACACACAGATCAATTGCTCTTCCTCATCGGTGATTTTGATGTCCCACACCATCGTCGTTTTCCCTTGGTGCATCACCGTTGCTGTGGCAGTAACCTGCCCATCCCGTTTTGCCTTGATATGATTGGCATTGATTTCAAGTCCGAAACAAATCTCCTTATCAAGATCGATCAATTCCACCGCCCCTACACTCGCCACCGTCTCAGCAAGTGCGACCGAGGCTCCGCCGTGGAGGAAACCGAACGGCTGCCGTGTCGCCTCGTTGACGGGCATGGTCGCGATCACCTTTCCCTTCCCTAATTCCACAAATTCAATTCCTAGTGCACTGATCAATGTATTTTCCAGTTTCATTCTGTTCACCTCATTATGTCATTATATAGTAGGATTTCGCCAAAAAGGTGTAAAAACCTTTAATGAATTAGCGGGTGCCTCCCTCCGGACTGACGTGGTTAAGAATAATCTCATCTGCAGCTGAATACATTTCCTTAGAGCCTATAAGCAAGGATATAAGGAGGTATTCCATGAATCGCTACCATCCATTTTACCATGGAGTCCAGAGCCCCTATCAGCAGCACCACATGAGAATGAATTATCCACAGTACCCGGCCCATCCTTATCGCAATAACTTCCCCCCGGTAGAAACAAAAACCTTTATGGCCTCTGCAGACAAAACATTGACATTAATGGACAGCGCCCATTTCGTGTTGACGAAAATAAAGACTGATACATCCTTTGCCCATAAGCTGATGGATCTTGCCCAGCAGTCAAATACCGCCGAGGTCCTGAAGCTTATCCGCCAAACCGGCGTAAAAGTCGTACCGGTCGTTTCATTCAACCCTGACGGGATCCACATGGTATTCGATGAAAAACTTGGGGAGATCGACTGCTGTCATCTGATTGTAGAGGTGAGATGGAGGGAGATGTAAAATACGGTCCTTTTGCTTCATCAGGGACAATGACATGTGGGCTTAAAAGAAAAAAGGGGCTTCAAGGCAGTAACCTTGAAGCCCCTTTTTATCTATGATTAATAATACGGGTAATATCCCGGATATCCATACCCATAGCCGTACCCATACGGTTGATAATACGGATAAGACCCTTGAGATAACAGCGCCGATCCCACCAGTCCGCCTAATACACCGCCGACAAATGGAGCGCCAAAAAATCCACCGCCGTAGAACGGCCTTCTGCCGATTCCTCCGTAAGGTCTTCTTCTATACAAAAACTGATTGTTCATCCCAGCTTCCTCCTCTTCGTCCATTTTCTTATAAACAGCCGTCTATTTTTTATAGGCTTCCATATTGTTTTATGCGAGAGGAGGCGGTTTTGAATGGGCGGACGGTTCGGGGGGGCTGGCGGCTTCTGGGTTGCAGATCCTCTGGGGTCCCTTGTCCGGGCATGGGCAGTGCGGCTGGGGACGGGTTGGGGCAGAGGTTGGGACAGGTTCATGGACAGGTTTGGGGACGCGGGTTGGGGCATAATCCCGCTGCAAAGATTTTTTGACAAGTTGCTTGTATTTTAGTGAAAGTGGCACGTATTTTTAAAAAGTGGATCGCAAATTTTAAATGTGGATCGTATTTTTGAAAAGTGGCACGTAAATCTGAAAAGTGGCACGTATTTTCCAAAACCGGGTCGATAACCGGCTTTCAACATTCACTACATTCAATGATCCTGCCCCAAAAGCTGAGTCTCGAGGCTTAATCGCTAAATATTAATCTATTTTAGTTCATATTCAAGTCAAAAACCCTTCCTCCAAGCCACTCCATAAAAAAACAGAGGACCCGTAGATCCCCTGATTCATTCAACCTATTAAAATATCAGCGCCGCAATCCATCCAAAGATGATAAGCGGGATATTATAGTGCAGGAATGTCGGTACACACGTATCCCAGATGTGATTGTGCTGACCGTCTGCATTCAATCCGGCTGTCGGGCCGAGCGTACTGTCTGAAGCTGGAGATCCTGCATCACCCAGGGCACCGGCTGTTCCAACGATGACGATTGTCGACATCGGGCTGAAGCCGAGTTCCATGCAAAGAGGTACGAATATCGCTGCAATGATCGGAATCGTCGCGAATGATGACCCAATCCCCATTGTGACAAGGAGACCAACAACAAGCATGATGAGTGCCGCCATCGCCTTGTTTCCACCGATCGCATCCGCAGTTGCCTCAACAAGCGTTTCAACGTGTCCTGTCGCTGTCATGACTTCGGCAAATCCTGAAGCAGCAATCATGACAAATCCGATGAACGCCATCATTTTCATTCCTTCATTCAACAGGCCGTCAGCTTCCTTCCACTTCACAGAGCCGGAAAGGTAAAGAACAGCAATCCCGGCAAGTGCACCAAAGATCATGGATTCGAGTTGAAGCTGTACAAACAATGCAACGATGATAGAAATAAAAGCAAAGACCATTGCTTTTTTGTTGTACACCATTTTTTCTTCTGAAATGACTTCCTTTGCTGCACTGTACTTTCTTGGTTTGCGGTAGCTCACAAATACAGCAATCAACAATCCGATGAACATTCCTCCCACAGGAATCAGCATGGCTTTAGGGATGTCCCCCATTGCAACGTCCATTCCGCTGCTCGCCATGTTTTGTGCAATGATTTCGTGGAACTGCAGGCCGAATCCCACTGGCAGCAGGATATATGGCGCAGTCAATCCGAATGTGATGACTGAAGCGATCAATCGTCTATCCAATTCAAGTTCCGTCATGACTTTCAATAACGGCGGAATCAAGATCGGGATAAATGCGATATGGATAGGGATCAGGTTTTGTGAAAAAACAGCCATGATTAAAATAGAGAAAACAATAAGTGCTTTGGAAAGAGCTGTTTTTCTTGAATCCCCTTTTTTCCCGACAACCTTCAATACCCAATCAACGAGCAGATTCGGAATCCCTGTGTAGGAAATCGCCACGGCGAATCCCCCAAGTAATGCGTAGCTTAAGGCGATATTGGCCCCTCCTGATAATCCTTCGGAAAAGACAGAAATCGTCTCGCTCATGCCCATGCCGCCGACAAGTCCGCCGACAAGCGCACCCGTGATGAGTGCAAAGACGACGTTGACGCGCACAAGACTCAATATGAGCATAACCAGAACAGCAATGACAACTGCGTTCATCGTTCATTCCTCCTTAAAAAATGTCTTCAGTACAGCCTCGTTCAATATGGCTGAACTGTTTATGTTTGATTGTTCAACAGAGTTACTTTAGTTCGCTAAATTGGTAGAGTAGTAAAACAACGTTTTTAACTTTAACAAGATAAAGAGAGGTTGTCAATACTTTAGTCTGATGAATCGTTAAAATGATTGTTGGTAAGTTTTTGTATGGTCCGAATACGGGGGGTGGGGGGGTGATGGCTTTATATACCGCTGTTGATTTCCGTGGAAGACTTCGCTTTCCGCGGGTGACCCGTGAGCCTCCTCGGCTTCGCCTGCGGGAAGAAAAGCGAAGGGGCTTTGCTCAGAGGCTTTGTCATAAGGCGAATCGGCCACGAAGGTGTTCTTTGCCTTCTTGGTCGATTTGACTTATGACATTTGCCTCTAAGCCCTGTAGCTGGACAGGTCTCACTTTCGCCACATCTCCCGCAGGAGTCTTCGTCTTCCACTCCAATCAACAGCTGGAACGGCCACTGTATTCAGAATTTTATTTACTCCAAGACGTCCATGCCCTAATTTCTTTTTAAGATTGACAATATCCTTTAAAAGTAAATTAATTTAAAAAGCCCTTCCTGATCCAATTCTCTGGATTAGGAAGGGCTTTAACAATCCTTTTAATCAAACTTATTTTTCCAACGGCTCGAACCGTTCCACCAGCAGTGCCAGTGTGCGGACCATGACGCCTGTTGCTCCGGAAGGACCAAGGTCATAACTGCTCTTGGTCGTTGCGGTTCCCGCGATGTCGAGATGGACCCACGGAAGACCTTCGGCAAATTCGCCTACGAAGGCACCGCCCATGATGGCGTGTCCTGCACGGCCAGGTGAGTTATTGAGATCTGCGATCTTGCTGCTCCGCACACGTTTTTTATCATGCTCCGTGTAAGGAAGCTGCCAGATGAATTCACCTGATTCGCCCGAAGCTTCAAGCACTTGCTCAAAGAATGCTTCATTATTAGTCAGCGCACCCGTTTTATCCTCACCCAGGGCCACGATGACTCCGCCGGTCAGCGTCGCCACATCCACGAGGTAATTCGCTCCGTGATGCTTTGCATACGACATACCGTCTGCAAGCGCAAGGCGGCCTTCAGCATCCGTGTTCAGCACCTCGATCGTTTTGCCGCTCATCGCCGTGATGACGTCATCCGGCTTGAATGCGGATCCGCTTACCATGTTGTCCGTTGACGGAATGACAGCTACCACATTCTGTTCGGGCTTTGTTTCACCGATGATTTCCATCGCTCCGAGAACTGCAGCTGCGCCTCCCATATCCGTTTTCATGCCGACAATGCCGTCCTTCGGCTTGATGGAGTAGCCGCCGGTATCAAATGTGATCCCTTTTCCGACTAATCCGATGACGTCTTTCCACTCATCTTTTCCGCTGTATTTCAATACAATCATCTTAGGCGGCTCAACCGACCCCTGATTGACAGCAAGCAGGGCGCCCATTCCGAGGTTTTCCATTTCTTCTTTATCAAGAATTTCCGCCTCGAAATCATAGCGCTCCGCAAGCTCCAGTGCGTATTCTGCCATCTTAGTGGATGTAAGCAGGTTTCCAGGTGTATTCACGAGCGTACGTGCTGAATTGACTCCTCTTCCAAAAGCCGCTCCGACTTCAAGTGCCGTTTTGACTTCTTTTTCGTCTTCGCCTGTCAGGAATTCAATGCTGTCCACATAAATTTCAGGTTCGTTCGATTTTTGCTTGTAGCCCTCAAACTGATAGGTAGCCATCGTGAACGCTTCCGTGAAAGCATGTGCCGAATCTGCAGCAGGCAGTTCTTCTGATGAAAATGTATCAAGTGCGACTGAAAATGAAGAGACCTTCATGTTCTTCAATTCTTTTGATGCCAGTCCCATCGCTTCTTTCAGAAGGTCGAAAGTCAGCTCCTTTTTTTTGCCGAGGCCGACAAACAGGATCCGTTTGCTGCTGATCTTACCGAATGTATGTATTTTTGATAGTTTCTTAGATTTGGATGAAATATCCCCATCCTTTACCAGTGAAGTAAGATACCCTTCAAACGAGTGATCAAGCTCTTTAAGCTCACCGTCGAATTGCGGCTGATGATAAACACCGACCACCAGGCATTCTTTAGCTGCTTCTGTTATGTGTTTCTGATTGATTGTAAAATTCATTTCCCCTGACACCTCCACCATCCATTATACCGGAGATGTCAGTTAATTTCGACATGGGGGCATCGGGTCCGTGTAAGTTAGTTCTGAATTCATTCGGGTATGATATAATAAGAACATTATTTTATTTTCAGACTTTTAAAAAAAGATGGCAGGTGACAGCATGGAAGTATTCTTGAATTTTCCTTTGTGGGCCTCTTTATTCGCAATCTTCTTTGCACAGTTCGTTAAAGTGCCCATACAATTTATTGCAACGAGGGAATTGAACTGGTCATTGATCACTTCTACAGGCGGAATGCCGAGCTCCCACTCTGCCGCAGTAACGGCTTTATCAACAGGCGTTGCATTGGAAACCGGTCTTTCCTCCCCCATTTTTGCCGTTTCGGCGATCTTTGCCATCATCACGATGTTTGATGCGACAGGGGTCAGAAGGCAGGCAGGCGAACAAGCCATCGTGTTGAACCGGCTGACGGTGGACTTCCAGCGGTTCATGACCGAAGCCAAAGGATGGCAGAATAAACCCGAGCAGGAAAAAAGGAAAGAGTTAAAGGAACTGCTTGGACACAAACCGATCGAAGTTTTTTTCGGCGGACTTTCAGGAATCGTCCTGACCCTTATTCTGCACTATTTATTATTTATGTAGGAGTGATTCGGTGAGGATTGTCTCTATTTGCCCCAGCAATACTGAAATCATTGATTATCTCGGCCTTACATCCAGTCTGGTCGGGGTGGACGATTTTTCCGATTATCCCGGGGAGGTCCGCTCTCTTCCAAAGCTCGGCCCCGACTTGTCCATTGACATGGATAAGCTGCAGTCGCTGAAACCGGATCTTGTCTTATCCTCATTAAGCGTACCCGGCATGGAAAAGAATATCGAAGAATTGGATAGAAGGGAAATCCCCCATATCACTCTGAACCCTCAAAGCTTCAATGATATTGCGGAGGACCTTTTAACGGTCGGAAAAGCATGCGGAATAGAGGAGACCGCGGGTGAAAAGCATCATACCTTCTTACATACGGTCGAAGAACTGAAGCGGTTGAGCAGGACTGTGGACAGCATTCCGACCCTGTACTGGGAATGGTGGCCAAAGCCCGTTTTCACTCCGGGTAAAATAAACTGGCTTACGGAACTGAGTGAGATGGCAGGGGCTGAGAATGTTTTCAACGATGTGGATCTTGCCAGCGTCCAGACCGATTGGGAAGACGTCAGGAACCGTGAGCCCGATTATATCTGCCTTGCCTGGGTCGGCGTACAGCAGAAACGGGTTAACCCCGGAATCGTGAAGAAGCGCCCGAAGTGGGATACGATGAAAGCGGTAAAAGAAAATCGGATTCTCATACTTGAAGAAGCACTCTACTGCAGGCCGTCCCCCCTTTTATTAAAAGGGGCCCTGAAGCTTGCGATAGAACTCCATCCTGAAGTATACAAAGGTTTGGATATTCAATATGACACATAAGAAAAAAGCTCGTACTCAGAAGTTTCACTGAATACGAGCTTTTTATTATTCCTTTGTTGATAATATCTGTTGCCTGAACACCTGCATGGATTCGTTGCTGTTCAGTTTCACCAGTTCCTCTTCGGTCAGTTTTCCCGATCCCACTTGAACGAGATACACATCGAGGGTTTGTTTTCCCCATTCGTTATAAACCTGGTCCACGGTATCGTAATACAAATCGAGACGGTTCCCTTTGATCGCGCTGCCTGTATCCGCCACAACCCCGTACCCATAGTTAGGGATGAATAGGATCGTCCCGATCGGATAGACGGATGTATCTGCTGCAATCGTTGAATAGAGGTCCCGTTTCACTTTTACTCCCGAATATGTAATTCCATACGAGGGGTGTCCCGGATTTTTCCCAGTGGACTCCACCCCGGCAGTATAGCCTGTTGCCACCACCCGGTTCTTCGGATACTGTTCCCAGTTAACCGATTCTTCAAGCGTTGGAGCCTTCCCCACAACAGGTTTCGAAGAGATCAAGGTCTTTGCACCTGCCAGTCTCTTCAAAAATTTAAATGACAAAGATATATGATTTGTTTTATGATTTTCCGAATAGCTTTCTGACTGATGCCCATGATTCTCATTCAGCCATGATTTAAATGTCTGGGCTTCCACCCCCGATACCGATTGAAAGGTGGTGCCTAAAGCCAGTGTGAATAAACCGGCCATTATGATTCGTTTCGTCCATTTTCTTACCAAATTCATGAATTCACTCCTCCCACCCTTATTCCTTCCCCAAGGGTTTGGTATTTATTCATAAATTGATAAAAAAATCGAATAGTTTCATTTTTTGGAAAATAATAGGTTTTTTGTTCCCAAGGTAAAATCGATAGTGATGAAAACTCCTTCTAGAGATTGCAAAGCCTTTAACACATACAAAAAACCGTTCAACCCGGTAGCTCGGTTAAACGGCAGATAATTAAAACATTCTGTATCCTTTTGCTCTCAATATCCTCATTACAATCCCCGACAGGACAGCCCCAGTCAGGCCGCTTCCCAAGATCAAAAGATCAGCCAAAGCCAAATTGCCTAATTTCGTTCCCAAGTCGGAAAATGAAACACCTGCGTTCCGGAAATATTCTATAAAACGGACATCGTCTACAATAAAGATGACAACAAGCGGATAGATGACCGCCATGATCCATGTCATACGCAATAACATATTAAGCAAAAAACCGATTCCAAAAAACAGAACCAGGAACAGAAGCATCGAAATGATCATTACATGTATAGGCATTTACCGTCTGCACCTCCATAAACACTAAAGTTTAGTGTACTCAATGTTTATGAAAGCGTCAATCTTTTGGAAGAGGTATTCACAAAATCAACAAAATTCCAGATCATTTCAGTAAAAAGATTAGTGAAATATCTTGAATCAGACTCTATACACCGCTAATGATTTCCGTGCAAGATTTCGCTTTCCGCGGGTAGCCCGTGAGCCTCCTGGTTCTGGTGGCAGATCCTCTCCAGCTCCGGCGTCTGGTCCCTAGAACTCCTGATCAATTTTTTTGAGGGTGACGAAGGTTAGAGGTGTTTTTGGCGCAGTATACGAATGGTTGCACTCACTTTATTAGGTGTATTCAGCGTTTTGGCTCAAGGAGCGCTATAATGCAGCCTGCGGAACGGAGTGAATTGGGGGAATCTTTTAATATTGCCCCGTAATCTTTCGAAAACTGGATTTTTTCTTTCAATTCCTGGCAATAATCTTTGAATTCTGCGGAATAATCTTCGAATTTCATGATTTTTTCCGTCACTTACCAAAAAAAGCCAATATCGAGATGATCGGACCTAAAAAAAGCACTTTTCCGGTCCATTTCTTTTGTGCTTGTAGGCAAGACGAAGACTCCTGCGGGAAGAGTAGCTTATTAAAAAAGCGGAAGGCCTTTGATCAAAGGCTTATGTCATGTGCCTCTAAGCCCTGCAGACTTCAATCAACCGCTGGGGAGAACCTACATACCAGATTAAGTCCAAACAAAAACCCCAATTTATTTGCCTGCTAAGACAAATAAATTGGGGTTTATTTATTCTAAAAATTTCTGTTCCAGCCTCTTTATAAGTTAATCGTATAGTTCTATTTCTGTTTCCCGCTGCCTCCGCAGCAAGGGCAAGTTTCAGAACCACCCAACACTAACTGAAAGTATCCTTTTCCTGAACAGTATAGACAAAATTTTGTTTTCGTACTTGCAGTAGCTCTCATGATTCCCTCTCCTTTGGGTTTGTTTTTATAATTTTCTGATAATATATCATCTATCCTTTCCAATGAAAAGGGACATATTAGGGGATGTACCTCTAAGAAAGCGAAAACATTGCTTGTTATCTTTTATTATCTCGCTTTTTCATATAATTTACTGAATTTTTAAATAAATCACACTAACGTGTTTGCTTGCCTGAATGTTAAGGCTTTCCCAGTGGTCCAATCCCCTCTTTCTCCATTACGTTTTACATTTTTCTTGTTTGTTATATACTTGTATTAGAAATACTTGTATAAATCGCAGAAACAAGGTGGCGTACCAAAATGAACTGTTCCATTCCTATCACTATTACAAGTACTGATGCCTTAAACAGCATCGGAGAAAATATCATTATTGCCGACAAGGATTATAACGTCACATGGATGAATGCAACAGCCGTCAAGTCCATGACAGTCATTGCCCCGCTATTCGGCCTGGTGGGTGCTGATCAAATCATCGGAATGAATATGGACGAGTTTCACAGGATGCCGCAGTATCAACGCAGGATCATGACTGGACTTCAGGAAACGCATCGGGCAAGGATCACTATCAAGAACAAGTTTGCTGCAGATATTGTCATCAATCCCATCGCGAGTGCAGCCCATTCAGGTCAAGTAGAGGGCTATATGGTCATGCTTATGGATGTTACCACTAAGGCTGAAGAAGAAAAGAAAAGGGAAACCATGATTGAGGAGCTGTCTGTGCCCATCTTGCATATATGGGACAAGACAATCGCGCTGCCGCTCAAAGGTGAGCTCGACCATGAGCGGGGAGAAAAGGTAATCAGCACGGTACTTGAGGAGTGTGTCTCGGGAGGCGTCGAATTTGTGATGATCAGTCTCAGCGGGATCAACAGGTTTGATGACAGCATCAGGCAAAATCTTCAAAACCTATACGATTGCCTGAAATTGATCGGGGTCGAATGCATCATCGTTGGTATCACTCCCGAACTTGCCATCCGGATCGGTGAGTTTAAAGATATTGTTACGTTCAGTCATTCAAATGTCGGACTCAAATATATCATGTCCAAATTGGACAGCGAAACCAATGAGAAAAGGTGATGGAAGCACCAAAATGCCTCCATCACCTTTTTACATAAACAGTTTATAACTTGTATACCCAAACTGTTCGCCTGGATCCAGTCCTTCTATAGCCTGGTGACGCTGCAGTAAGTCACCCTGTTTCAACATTTCATGAATCATCACCGACGTTTTCCCGTCAACCATTAAAGCATTCGGTGATTTCCACTGCACATCGAACAATTCATTTTTTTCTATTTCTATTTGATCAGTTTCGATATGGTTTAAATGAAAGATGATCATATTGTCACTGATTTCATTGCCGATTACACCCGTACGCACCCCGATGATGCCGTTCACGGTCGTTGTGAGGCCCGTCTCCTCTTTGACCTCGCGGATGACAGCTTCATCCACTGTCTCTCCTTCATTGACGAACCCGGCCGGCAATGACCACATGCCTTTCAATCCGCCGTATCTCTTCTTAACAACAAGCCAATTTCCTTCTTTATCTATAACGAGTCCGGCAACAGCCAGCCATACTTTTCCCCTTTTCATCTGCTCCTCCTCTTCCTGTCGCTTTCTCTTTCTTTTAAGGTACTACAGGATGGGAAGATATAAAAGTCATGAGTGGATATTCAGGAAGGAAGGGCTATATAATGATGCCCCGTGGACTTGTCTCAGAATGCCTATTTCGAGCCAGGCCCGGGTTCAAGTATTGGCTTTGATGCAGCTGAAGGGCAGCACGCTGGAAGCGCGAGGGATTAGTCGATTTTTTAGAATTGTCGGTAACATCTATGAAATCTGTTGAGAAACTTGATTTTTTGTGGATAAAAATGAATTTTCGTTGATAAAACCTCTTTTTGTTGATAACCAACCAAAAAACGTTGATAAACCCAGCATCGTAACAATGAAACAATGAAAAAAAGCAGAGCGGGTTTCCGCTCTGCTTTTTTTCACTTCATATTAAAAGAATTTGAATTTACCCTTTTTGAATACGAGTGAAGGTCCGCCAACCATGTACAATGCACGGTTGTCTACTACCTTCTTCATGAATGATGCTTTCGTACCTGTAAGTTTCTTGCCGTACACAACGCCGATTGCGTCATTTTCACCAAGTGAACATACTGTACCTTTGATATCCGGAGTGAATTCTTCAAGATCATTTTTACCGTGAAGAAGGGCTGCGATATTACGGGCACACACTTCTCCTTGCTGCATCGCGATTTGTGCAGTCGGAGGATATGGGCGTTCCGTTTCTTCATTGATCATCAATGAGCAGTCTCCAACGATGAAGATATTGTCATGTCCAGGCGCACGAAGATCCTTGTTGATCTTGACGCGTGCACGCATGTTTTCAATACCCGCTTTTTCAATGACGCGATTACCGCGGACACCTGCTGCCCATACGATTGTTCCGGCTTTGATTTCTTCCACTTCATCTTCGCCTTTAGCAATCAGGACGCTGCCTGCTTTTGCTTCCTTAAGCGGTGTTCCGATATGGAATTCAACGCCTTTTTTCTCAAGTGTGGCACGTGCATATTTAACAAGCTCCGGATCGAATCCAGGAAGGATCATAGGAGCTGCCTCAACACATACGATGCGCACTTTGGAACGGTCGATATCGTACTCTTTGCAAAGCTCAGGAACGCGGTTACCAAGTTCACCAAGGAATTCGATACCAGTGAAGCCTGCGCCGCCCACAACGATTGTCAGGCGCTCGTCTTTAGGCACCTCTTCATTCTTATATGTGGCAAATTGAAGTTCGATATGCTCACGGATCTGACGGGCAGAATTGACGTTCGCAATCATGAAAGCATGCTCATGCAAGCCCTGGATGCCGAACGTTTCAGATTCTGCACCTAGTGCAACGACCAGGTAATCGAATTCCACTTCACCTTCGCTTGTAAGGACTTTCTTTTCTTCAACTTTGATGTCATCAACAGTTGCCTGTAAGAAATTCACTTTGCTTGTATTCACAACGTCCTTGACGTCATAGCGTACACGGTCATGATGAAGAGTCCCTGCAGAAGCTTCATGCAGCCATGTTGTTTCATAATGGTAGTCATTTTTATTAATAAGGATGACTTCCGCTTCGTTCGTACCCAATTGCTTCTGAAGACGAGTTACTGTCATAAGCCCGCCGTAACCTGCACCTAAAACAACGATTCTTGGCTTTCTCAACTGAATCACATCCACCTTTTTGATTGTATTTGCGTAGGATACTCTTAGAGTCCTCCACATCAGTCTTTTTTATCCCGTCAATCTGCTGCTACTATCTCTTTCCCCTTTTGAAG
This sequence comes from Rossellomorea oryzaecorticis, assembly GCF_045897515.1. Lineage (NCBI taxonomy): Bacteria > Bacillati > Bacillota > Bacilli > Caryophanales > Bacillaceae > Rossellomorea > Rossellomorea oryzaecorticis. The sequence continues at coordinate 32,220 of NZ_JBJOSA010000031.1, forward strand.
GAACCAAAAACAAATGGAACGGGATTTTTCTGCAGAACAGAAAGTAATGAATAAAGAAAAAATAAAAACAAAAAATAAGTTTGTGACATCCTTCACGTACTATTTCAGACCGCGAGAATTGTCATAAATTCTTAACAATATGTCTACATTACATAATATTCTTTTTACCCCATCTTTTCAAGGTATTACGGATAAATAATCATTCTTGGGAAAATTGCGACAATACCTCCCTCGTTAATAACTGAACATTCCAAAAAACAATCTAAATTTTGGGAAGGATTGATATCTTTATGATAGAATAAATTAAAGAGATGTAACTTAATTTGGGAGGGATCTACTTGAAGGAAGACCAAAAGGTTTACGATATAACAATCATAGGAGGAGGCCCTACAGGGTTATTCACTGCCTTCTATGGCGGGATGAGAAAAGCTTCAGTGAAGATCATCGAGAGTCTGCCCCAACTGGGCGGTCAGCTATCCACCCTTTATCCCGAAAAATACATATATGATGTGGCCGGTTTCCCGAAGGTAAAAGCACAGGACCTTGTGAACAACCTAAAGGAACAGATGGCCAAGTTCGAAACCACGATCTGTCTGGAGCAGGCAGTTGAAAGTGTGGAAAAACAGGGAGACGGATGCTTCAAGCTCTCTACTGATAAAGAAGTTCACTATTCAAAGACCATTATCATCACGGCCGGAAATGGTGCTTTTCAACCGAGACGCCTTGAGCTGGAAAATGCCATGCAATATGAAGGAAAGAATCTTCATTATTTCGTGGATAATATGGAAAGATTCAAAGGAAAGAAAGTCGCGATCTGCGGCGGCGGGGATTCCGCGGTCGATTGGGCACTCATGCTTGAACCGATTGCAGAAAAGGTCTATCTCATCCACAGAAGGGATAAATTCCGTGCCCATGAACACAGTGTGGAGAATCTGCACAATTCATCTGTCGAACTCAAGACTCCATTTGTCCCTGCTGAAATCGTGGGGGACGAATCAAGAATCCATCAGATCATCCTTGAAGAAGTCCGCGGGGATGAAAAGGAAATCCTGGATATCGACGAGCTGATCGTCAACTTCGGATTCGTTTCTTCTCTCGGTCCCATCAAGGACTGGGGGCTCGAAATCGAGAAAAACTCCATCGTCGTCAATTCCCGGATGGAAACAAATATAGAAGGAATTTACGCAGCCGGGGATATCTCGACGTATGACGGAAAAGTAAAACTGATCGCAAGCGGCTTTGGTGAAGCCCCTACCGCCGTCAACAATGCAAAAGCCTACATGGATCCAAAAGCACGGGTACAGCCAATGCACAGTACATCGATGTTTACGGATTGATGAGCAATGAAGATCCAGGTATCAGGCCTGGATCTTTTTCATTTATAAAAAATATTATAAGGAGGTAAATGATATGTTTATAGGACGGACACTCTATATTTTAGGAATGCTTACAGCAGCATTATGCTTTATTGGATTTATGATGATTGTATTTACTTCAGGTTCGGGCGGGAATGAGCTTATTTATACTTTTTTCGGCTTTCTCAATGGACTGATGGCAATGGGAGTCGGAGAGCTGGTGATCGACTCAAATCATCGACAGAAAATAGAGAATCCAGATGGGTAACCTACCCGTTTGTTTATTTTAGCAAGGAATGGGTAGACCAATAATAAAGGCAAAAATCTTACAAAGGATGTTGAATAAAGATGAATGTACTTGTTATTGGAGCAAACGGCCATACAGGCCGACTGGTATTGAAAGAACTGAAGAACAGCACACAACACTTTTCCAAAGCGATGATCCGTAAATCGGAACAGACGAAAGATATGGAGGAGCTCGGTGCCAGACCGATTGTTGCCGATCTTGAACAGGACTTTTCTTATGCGCTTGAAAACGTGAATGCGGTGATCTTCGCTGCAGGAAGCGGAAGTAAAACCGGAGAAGACAAAACCATCGCAATCGATCAGGAAGGTGCAAAAAAAGCGGTCGACTACGCAAAGGAAAAAGGCATCGAACGTTTCATCATGCTCAGTTCGATGGGTGCCGACCAGCCGGAAAACGCACCTGAAGGCATGGGTGTATACTTAAATGCGAAGCATGATGCAGACGTACACCTTAAAGAAAGCGGACTGAACTATACGATCGTCCGTCCCGGTGCCCTGACCCATGATGAGGCAAAAGGAAAAATAATCGCACAGTCTTCAATAGAAGACAAAAGCGGTGACATTCCCCGTGCAGATGTTGCAAAAGTTCTGGTGGAATCGTTAACTGCGCCAGAGACGAACCATAAGGTAATTGAAATATTGAGCGGTGAAACACCGGTTGAAGAAGCTTTAAAGAAGTTATAAAAACAAAAAGAAGGACCCTCCCGTAATAAATCGGAGGGTCCTCTTTATTTATCTTCTAGCAGTTCTCAGGCGTTCCTTTATTCGTTGCCGTCACGAACGAAGATCCGCACCCGCATGAAGCAATGGCATTCGGATTATCAATCGTGAAGCCTCCGCCCATCATGGACTGCTTATAATCAATTTTTGTACCGTTTAGAATGGGAGCATCCTCCTTTGAAACAACCAGCTTCAGTCCGAACTGTTCCAGGACTTCATCACCTTCCTGCACCTCGTGTTCGAAACCCATTCCGTATGAAAGGCCGCTGCAGCCTCCACCTTTAACCGATACGCGAAGCATGGCATCTGCCTCATCATGTTCCTTCATCATATCTTTAATCTGAAGGGCAGCAGCTTCCGTAAGAATTACAACTTCACTCATTCACTACACCTCCAACCTTTTCTCTTCTTACTTATTAGTATACTCCTTTCTATTTTACTACTCAACCGATGGGAACTATGTGAATGACATCTGCCCCTTCTGAAAAAATTTCATTTGCTGGTGGTTCCCGGGATGTGGTGCCTGGCTCAAATCAACCCTTTAGGCCTGGCTCAAAAACGCCTGATCCTGCCAGGCACCGAGTCCCCGCCCTCTCACTAAGTAAAAATACCCAACAATCAGCCAGATCCCTGAAGAAAAGACTAGTCCTCTCCACATAAAACAAGGTATAATAAGGAAAATAGTCCCTTTCCTGAGGTGAGATTGATGACTGAAGTAACTCCTTACTACGATAAAAAAATCCAGTGCCTTGCATGCAGGCATTCCTATTCCACCACCAAAATCCGCTCCCGGTTCGTCAAAGTGAAAGGTCATGAAAGCGACTTCTGCCCTGTATACGGTTCTGATGAAATCAACCCTTTACTCTACAATGTATCCGTATGCCCCCGATGCGGCTTCTCTTTTACCGATGAATTCAGCAAATATATCGTCCAGGTTTTAAAAACAGACCTCGAGAAAAAAATCAGCCGTCACTGGCAGCCCCAGGACTACGGAGGTATCCGTACCATCGATGAGGCAATCAAAACGTATAAGCTCGCTGCGTATTGTGCCTTGATCAAAAAGGAAAAGAAAATCACGATCGCCGGACTCTATTTGCGGACAGCGTGGCTGTACCGAAAAATCAATCAATCAGACCAGGAAAGAAGATTCATCAATCTTGCCACCCATGAATATATCGAGTCCTATTTAAGCGATGATTTCAGAGGAACGTCCATGTCCGAAACGAAACTTCTCTACCTGATTGCAGACCTCCTCCGCCGTCAGGATAAAGTTGATGAAGCTGTAAAATACCTTTCAAAAGTAATTGAAAAACAGCATCTTTCAACCGAACCGAAGATTGTGGAAATGGCCAAGGAACGGTGGTATGAAATGAGGGAAAGCTTCAAGGAGCAGAAGCGGAACAACCCCGCTTAACAATATTCAGGAACGCTAAAAAAAGAAAGCTGGAGCAGCCGCTCTAGCTTTCTTCAAATATGCCCGGACTGTATGCCTCGAGCATGTTTCCATCGGGATCAAAAAACTTAAAGTGGCTTTGGTGAGCCGGGGCCTCTTCTACTTTGACCTCTTTTTCACGAAGCTTTTCATAAAGAGTATCTTTGTATTTCCGAGAAATTTGCAATACAGGATAAGTTGAATGGTTTCTACCTGCTGCTTCTTTGTCTTGAATTAAACAAAGGGTCCCTAAGGGAGAACCCCCTCCAAATGAAAGTACGACCGTCGTACCGTAATCTTTTTCTATTTTACACTGCAGTATTTCACTGTACCAATTCTTCGCTGCCACGATATCTGTCACCATTACGTTGGTTTGCATGACACCCAGGAAAACACTCATATCCTCACCCTTTCTTATCATACTTTTCTAATTCACCACAACTCTTCCAATTCCTTCCTCAAAACAAAAAAAGCCGACCCAAAGGATCAGCTTCTGCATATTAAAACATCGGATTTTCTTCCAGGTGCTTATAGATATTTTCCACCAATTCTTCTGGTGTATCCCCCTCAACGGGCTCTCCATTCACTAATGCGTAAAAAGATGACGCACATTTCCCGCAGTAGCCCAGGCAGCCGTATTCAATGACGTCGAGGTTTGGATCTCTTTCTAATATTTCAAGCGCTTTTTGCGCTCCGCTCGCTAAATTACTGATACAAAATTCGATAATAGGCAGCAATTTCATCACCTCTCTACTCTCTGTAATGCTACCTTTTTTTAATTCGCCCGTCAATCATTGCGCATGGTATATCCGTATAACAGATTGTGAACTATTTCCCTTATTTCTGTTGTGAAAACGAGGTTATTTCGATATACTTTTAATGTTAATAGGTTTATTTATTGAAAAAACGATGCAATTATGAATCATATTGAAAATGCTTACTTTTCAGGACAGCCGTCCTTTCGCCTCTATCAAGGTGGAGCTTTTGCTTCTGTCCCGGTAGAGAATCTTACATAAAATTTTATTCCAACAAAATTGCTGAGTGCCAAAAAGGGGAAATGATCATGAAACAACTAGTGCTGCTTGGCGGAGGATATGGCAATATGCGAGTCCTTCTCCGCTTGTTACCGAACCAACTCCCGGAAGATGTATCCATTACGTTAATTGACCGCAATCCATACCACAGCTTGAAAACGGAGTACTATGCTCTGGCAGCGGGCACGATATCCGATCATCATGTACGCGTATCATTCCCGGAGCATGATCGTTTATCCTATGTGTACGGAGAGATTTCAAAGATTGATACAAAAAATAAGCTTGTCCATCTTCAGGATCAGGAGGCTGTCCCTTACGATGACCTCGTCGTCGGCCTTGGCTGTGAAGATAAATATCATAATGTCCCGGGTGCCGATGAATTCACATACAGCATCCAGACGATCGACAAGTCGCGCAGAACCTATCAAACACTCAATAATCTTCCGGCCGGCTCCATCGTCGGGATTGTCGGAGCTGGACTCAGCGGCATCGAGCTGGCCAGTGAACTGCGAGAAAGCCGTTCCGATCTTAAGATCAAGCTTTTTGACCGCGGAACCCGTATCCTGAATGCGTTCCCGGAACGCTTGAGCTCTTATGTACACGGCTGGTTCGAAGAAAACAATGTAGAAATCGTGAATAATTCAAATATCACAAAAGTGGAGCCCAACACGCTTCATAACCACGAAGAGCAGATTTACTGCGATGCCATCGTATGGACTGCCGGGATTCAACCGACACGTGTCGTCCGTGAAATGGAAGTTGAAAAAGACTCAAGCGGGCGCGTTGTGATTTCCAAATATCATAATCTCCCGGACGATGAACATGTCTATGTTGTCGGGGACTGCGCGAGTCTCCCGCAAGCTCCGAGTGCACAGCTGGCAGAAGGACAGGCAGAGCAGATCGTCCAGATCCTGCTGAAACGCTGGAAAGATGAACCCCTGCCGGATGAACTGCCTAAGATCAAATTAAAGGGGATCCTGGGCTCACTTGGTAAGAAGCACGGATTCGGACTGGTGAACGAGCGCTCCATCACAGGACGCGTCGCCCGCCTGTTGAAATCAGGTGTTTTATGGATGTACAAGTATCATAATGGATGAATGGACGAAGAAACCGCCTGTGACCGGCGGTTTCTTTTTTTAAAAAAAAGACCTTCCTTAAAGGAAAGTCTTCCATACTCTTCTTTAAACAGCCTTATACCCGTACTTCTCAAGCTCCGTGTAAATTGTCTTTAAACGGGGATTCCCTTCCCCGACCACGTTGCCTTCCAGGAGGACAACCGGATAGAACATATCCTCTTCAATCACTCTTTCGGCGAAGCTTCTGGCGGCTTCATCCTCCGGCGGGTTGTAGATGTCTATATATTTTATGATGAATGGCTGATCAGGATACTTGCGGCCCACCGCAGCTTCAAGCCATTCATACGTTTCCTTCGATGACGGCATATTCACACAACTTGGACAAATAATCTCAGCCCCATACACATGAATCTCAACCGGTTTACGTTCCATACTCTCATCTCCCCTTCATTCCCCTCATACCATCATTCTACAAAAAAATCAGCAAAGTGGGAATACAAATGGTGTTTCACAGCAAGTTTTTGATAAATTAGGATAGTGGACCGGACCTTTATACAAAAACACCAAAGAAGGTTGGATAAAATACTGTAAATATTTGCAACCCCGCCTTTTCAGGATCAAATGGTGTGCACTTATCCATTTTCAAAACCGAATCCAGCGATTGATTGTAGTTCAAAACGTAGACTCCTACCATGAAAATAAAGTTCTATAATATGGAAAAACGGCAATATTAAAGAAGACGCAGCTCATTCTTCTTTTTTTAGGGAGAGCGTCTTATTCAAATTTCTAGTGAGTTGGAGAATGATTT
>NZ_JBJOSA010000032.1:0-37096 GCF_045897515.1 Rossellomorea oryzaecorticis
GGAAATCATTAGCGTTATTTAGTCCACTCTGAAATGTTCGTCTTTAGACAAGGGAATTTTAGTTTTGTCCCAATCTCCTAATTGGTTTTATTCAGCGAAATCAGCTTGTAGAAGATGATGGTTTGATCATCATGCCATTGGACTTTTTCAATCATCGCATAGCCCCTTGAGTGGCTCTTCTTCGTTGTCCTTACTTCAATGGGGGTGTTCATCGGATACAAACGGTAGCCTTCTTTTTGCAACTGAAATAAGTTGTCTTTCTTCCTCACTTCTCTTCCTTTCGTGACGAGCATGGTATTAAGCTCAAGACCCATTCCCATGGTGATTCCCCTTTACTGCTGTTTTTTCATCCAATCACAGAGCATCTTGACGATTTCACGGTTCTTCAACGGGGGGAAATAATGTGTGTACGCTGAAAAATAATAGGATTCGACCGATTTCCCTGCCTCTTTCAGCCTTTTTTCTAATCTATATGCATGATCGATTGAAACGTTCTGATCTTTTTTCCCGTGTATGATCAGGACAGGTGCTGAAATCTCTTCTATTTCATAAAGCGGGGTCCGCCATTCGTAGCGCTCAGGATATTTATTCGGACTGCCGCCGATCACCCTCTTCATCATCCTCCGGAGGTCTTTCCGTTCTTCGTAGGTGAGGAACATATCGGACACCCCTCCCCAGGTGACGATGGAAGTGACCTCTTTCATCTCAATCCCGGTGAAGAGAGCCATGACGCCTCCACGGGAAAAGCCGAAAACATGGATCCTCCCGTTATGCACCCTTTCATATTTCTCCAAAAACCTATAAGCCGACAATGCATCCTCACGGTCATCACCTGCAAAGTCCTCGTTTCCTTCGCCGCCGCGGTTCCCCCGGTAATACGGGGCAAACACAATGAATCCTTCCTGGGCAAATTGGGCGATGCGGGCCGGCCTTACCATTCCAACCCCTTTTATTCCGCCCCTCAAATAGAGGAATCCATCATATGTACCTTCTTTCGCAGGCTGTGCAAGCATCCCTTTCACCCTCAGTCCCCCTGAGATATAAACGATTTCATAGAGCTCTACATGCGGATTTGGGGAAGGAAATAACGTTTTTTTCAAAATGGTTCCGTTCTTCATATTCTCTTCCTTTCGAAAAATGGGCTCTGGGTATTCACACAATTTCATCCCATACATACACTATTTTATCAAATCTCAATTTCAAATTATCACGGTTCCCTATAGGCGCAACATACCCCTCTATCATGGCAGACAAACGTTTAGAGGGTATTCGCATGCGCACATGTTTCATTCCAAGGAGGAAAATCCACATGAAAAAATGGTCTCGAATTGCTTTCACCCTATTAGCAGCCGCTTCTCTCACCATCGGTCTGACCGCATGCGGCAGCGGAAAAGATGAACTGGAAAAAGTACGTGTGGCAGAAGTGACCCGCTCCATCTTCTATGCTCCCCAATATGTGGCGATTGAAAAAGGCTTTTTTAAAGAAGAAGGACTTGATATCGAGCTTACCACCACCTGGGGCGGCGATAAGACGATGACTTCCCTGCTGTCCGGCGGCGCTGATATCGCCCTGGTCGGTTCGGAGACATCGATTTATGTCCATGCGCAGGGGTCCGATGATCCCGTCATCAACTTTGCCCAGCTCACTCAGACGGACGGAACCTTCCTGGTTTCCCGTGAAAAGGTAGAAAACTTTGACTGGGAGCAGCTCAAAGGCTCCACATTCCTCGGTCAGCGTAAAGGCGGCATGCCGCAGATGGTAGGGGAATTTGTGCTCAAGCATCATGGAATCGTTCCGCATAACGACTTGAACCTCATCCAGAACATCGATTTTGCCAACATCGCCAACGCTTTTGCATCCGGTACAGGCGATTATGTACAGCTTTTCGAACCTACTGCCTCGATCTTTGAAAAAGAAGGAAAAGGTCATATCATCGCATCATTCGGAACAGAGTCCGGCCACGTCCCGTATACCACTTTCATGGCAAAGGACAGTTATATGAAAGAGAACAGTGAAACCATCGAAAAGTTCACGAGAGCCCTCTATAAAGCCCAGAAATGGGTGGATGAAAGCTCGCCAGGTGAAATTGCGGAAGTCCTTGAGCCTTACTTCGAAGATACGGAATCAGACATCATCGAAACAGTGGTTGAACGCTACAAATCACAGGGATCCTTTGCAACTGACCCGATCCTCGACACGGAGGAATGGAACAACCTGCAGGACATCATGGACGAAGCGGGAGAACTTCCGGTAAGGATCGACCACAAAACTCTCGTCAACACTTCTGTTGCCGAAAAAGTAAGTAAGTAAAAGATAAAATCACCGACCTGACCAGGCTGACTATTTCGTCAGCCTCTTATCAATTTAGAAAGACTGGAGGCGCGTTACCGTGGATTTTTTGTCTGTGGACTCGATTCATCACACTTATTTTTCCCCTAAAACGGCAACCAATGCCCTGGCCAATATTTCATTAAATGTGAATGAAGGTGAATTCATTTCATTTATCGGACCGAGCGGATGCGGAAAAACCACCCTGCTTTCCATCATTGCCGGGCTCATAAAACCTACTGAGGGAAAAGTACTCCTGAACGGCAGGCCGGTCAGTTCTGAAAAGAATCAAATGGGATATATGCTTCAGCAGGACTATCTTTTCCCCTGGAAAACGATAGAGGAAAATATCTTATTAGGGTTGAGAATCATGGATAGCCTGACGGAGGAGAAAAAAACCGAGGCATATGAACTGCTTGAAGAATTGGGACTGAAGGGGGTCGGGGCTTCATATCCGAGAGAGCTCTCAGGGGGGATGCGGCAGCGGGTAGCCCTGATCCGTACATTGATCACAGAGCCGAAGATCCTCCTGTTGGATGAGCCGTTTTCGGCCCTTGATTATCAAACGAAGCTGAAACTTGAAGATCTGATATTCACGACCTTAAAATCATTGAATAAAACAGCCGTCCTCGTCACGCATGATATCGGTGAAGCAATTGCCATGAGCGACAGGATCATTTTATTCGCTTCAAACCCGGGGAGAGTGCATAGAGTTTTTGAGGTACCCCCTGAATTAAAGGGATTGAAGCCATTTACTGTTCGAAATCATGAAGCCTATCCGCCATTTTTCCAGAATATATGGAAGGAGCTTGAGAACCTTGAATCAGGAAACCCTTAAACAGAAGCATACAGAATACATTCATTCACTGAAAAAGGAACAGCGCCGGGTCTGGTTCTATCAGGTCTTGATTTTCCTAGTGTTCTTCACCTCATGGGAAGCAGCAAGCCGCAACAGCTGGGTGGATCCGCTGATTTTCAGTTCACCTTCAAAAATCTGGGCCTTATTTCTTGATAAAGTCGCAGACGGCAGCCTTCTAGCCAACTTATCGGTGACCCTGGGTGAAACCATCCTGGGATTCATTCTCGGAACACTTCTAGGTACACTTCTGGCAGCTCTCCTTTGGTGGTCACCGTTCCTGTCCAGGGTGCTGGATCCCTATCTTGTCATCCTGAATGCGATGCCGAAAGTGGCCCTCGGCCCCATCCTGATCGTCGGACTCGGTCCCGGCTTCACGTCGATCATCGCGATGGGGACGGTCATCTCTGTCATCATCACGACCATCGTCGTCTACACCTCTTTTAAAGAGGTGGACCCGAATTACTTGAAAGTCATGAAGACATTCGGGGCGGGAAGGGGTCAGATGTTCAAAGAAGTGATCCTGCCCGCTTCCTTCCCGACAATCATTTCCACATTGAAAGTGAACGTCGGTTTATCCTGGGTAGGGGTCATCGTAGGTGAATTCCTTGTGTCTGCAAAAGGGCTCGGATACATGATCATCTATGGATTCCAGGTATTCAATTTTACCCTTGTCCTGCTTTCACTGCTTGTCATCGCCGTATTTGCCACAATCATGTATAAGATTGTGGAGCAATTAGAAAAGAAGTGGATCAAGTCGTAATGTTCAAATGTTTCAAAGCCAATTCCACCACTTTGTCTTTCATGATGAAACTGAACTCGGGGTGTGTCTGCATATCAGTCAGCTCACCCTCCCACAATTTACAGCCGTATGTTTCGAGATAATCGTCTTTCATGATGACATCCCTGGCTTCTGCATAGAAAATCGTTTTTACGAATGGGGATTGATCATATACTTTATATTCCCCGACAAAGACAGGTTCCTCGATCACACCCCCGGTTTCTTCAAACGTTTCGCGGACGGCCGCATCTTCAAGCGTTTCACCTTTTTCGCGCTTGCCGCCGGGAAACTCAAGGCCCCGCTTCTTATGCTGGGTCAGAAGCCACTTTTCCTTGTAACGGCATATGATTAGAACGTGGTGTGACTCCATATTAAAAAAATTTTTCTGAAATGCAAGTTCCACTTTTAAACCATTGGCGTCGATAAATTGTTCCATTTGTCATCACCCCTTTAATAATCTAATCATAAATAAAAAGCATTGGTCCACAAGTTTTGCTTGGGAACCAATACTTTTTAGCTCTTCACGGGGCTGGATGATCCAGGATCCCCATGCTTTCAATATGTTTCTTCGCCTCTTCATCACCCAGCTCATGGATCATGCCATACACCCTGTGAAGGTTTTCATCATAGGCATCATTCTCACGATCAAAATGATATTGTACATACGGTACATGAGAACGGTAAAAATTCTGCCAGTCGGTCGAGTAATTCGAATCAAAGATCTCCCTGAGCTTTGTGATTTCTTCATCAGTAGCCGAAATTTTAAAGTGCCAGGGTGAATCCGTCGAGCTCCTGGATATTTCACCGCTCGCTACCTCAATATAGTAATCATGACGTTCGTCCAAACTTCACAACCCCTTCATATTTGTTACCCTTCTTTTTCCTCAATTCCTCACTTTCTATACACAGTGGGGGAAGGTGTAAGTGAAGAGCTGCTCATCATCCGCCCGCAGAAAGCGTTTCTTGTACAGAATCGGACAGTCATGTTCTAACAGATCACTAAAAATTTCCCTCCATCATGAATATTGTCAGTATTCTTTAGTATAGTATCAATAAGAATGTTTAGATTTCAGGGCCGGGATGCTTACTGGCAGGAAATTCGGGTAAATACAAAATAAATTGTAGTGTATTCAATCCTACTTCTGTTAAAATTAATGAAAGGGAGGTGAAGTGCATGAAGTTGATTGAAGAAATCTATGAAATGTACCGTGGCAGAATCAAAGGTACAGATGAAGACTTGGACCTCATTGCCCTTACGATCTTAGAAGATACATCCAGGAATGAAATCATCGAATTGATTCAGGAAATGGAAACAGAAGAATTGGAATATTTCCTTCGACTATACATATTTGAGACGTTAAAAGAAAAATGGTCTAAAAGTGAAGAGCGTGTCAGACTGGAACGGAAAAGCCTTCACTGATTTCCTCAGGGGAAAACATACAGTAAGAAAAAAGCTTTGAACAGCAGCTGTTCAAGGCTTTTTTCTTTACCCCTTCAAATCGATGGAAATCCCTTTGCTCGGATGCGGAGCAGCGTTAGCCTCCTTCATGTCCTGAAGCATGACAGTTACATGCGCAGCCTGTGTGGACATCTGGCTCTTCAAGAGATTCATGCTCAGCGTCCTCTGCAGCTCTGCAACCTGCTTCCCCATCATGGCGGATACGTTCATCGCATTCCCCTCCCCTCTCCTTGTTTCATCCATCATACCAATAACAACCAGTCAGAAACAGAATAACTTTCCGCCTAGTAGAGGACCTTTATACTATATCCTTCTTTCACGAAGTTGTACGAATTGGTGAATGACAATTATTTTTTCTATGATAAAATAAGGAAAAAGGGGGGCTGAACTGTGTCATTAACGCTTGTCATGATCATTGCCGTCGCTATATGCATTCTAGTGATCTTTGTCAGTGCCCTGACGACATCCAAAGCATATACGACCGTTAAACATACCGTTGATCCGCTGGATAACAATCCGCACCTTAGGCATATGGAAGATACTGAGGAAGAATCCGAAGAAAAAACCACGAAATGAATAGTTGATTGATAACCGGGGAGTTCCCGGTTTTTGTTTGTTTTGGGCTAAAAAGATGCATACAAAGATCCACCGGCAAAAAGTCATGCCGGTGGATTTCTTTCGTTAATGAATTAAGCAAATACCTGCTTCAACTCTTCTTTACTGTGATCAAGCCAGTATTTCATCAATCTTTTTGCTCCCTCAAGGTCGTGAAGCTTTGCCTGTCCGCACTGCTTCTCATTTGCAGCAGGGATCTCCTCTATTTCAACCGCTTCCTTCATCGTCGCTTCCAATAAGTCGATGATTTCCTCTACTTCAGGTTCACCGCTGACGACGAGGTAGTACCCTGTCTGGCACCCCATCGGAGATATATCAATGATATCAAAATGAGCATACGGCTCGGCATATTTACGGATGGTAAACGCAAGCAGGTGCTCCAGTGTGTGAATGGAGTCAGGCTTCATTGCCTGTTTGTTCGGCTGGCTGAAACGGATATCAAATTTATTGACAAGGCCGTCGCTTCCCACCTTATGCACTCCACAGTGTCTGACATACGGTGCCTTGACCGCATTATGATCCAATTCAAAGCTTTCTACTGATGGCATTCATTATCACTCCCATTCATTTCTATCTATAGTATAACGCAAATTCAGAGTAATTTCATCAACTTAATCTGAATTAGGTGATAATCATGTCCGGATGCTTCTTTACACTCTTCGCCATTCCTGGCTTCGAACCCTCTTTACATTTTTATTTCATTCAAAAACAGGCTGCTTTCATCTTAGAAGCTTTTTTTGATATAGTAGAAGAAAACGCACTGGGAGATTATGAAATGAAACGTGCAATCCTTTTACTGTTCCGATTTTACCAAGTGGTGATTTCTCCAATAAAACCTCCGACGTGCCGCTTCTATCCGACTTGCTCTCATTACGGAATACAGGCTGTGAGCAGATTTGGCGCCCTGCGCGGAGGCTACCTGACAATAAAACGAATTCTTAAATGCCATCCATTCCATCCCGGTGGAATCGATCACGTCCCGGAGGAATGGGCGGAGAGGAATAAGAAGCAGAACCAGGACTAGCTCTGTAATCAGAGGTAGTCTTTTTCATTGCCCCTTTATTGGAAAAGATAAAAGTCTTGATTATTACTTCAGATGGTAGTAAAATAACGTTTGTGCTAAATCGTAATCATTACAATTTACAAAAAAATAAAAATAAAGCAAAAAGGAGGCTGCCTCTTGAACTATATTCGTAAAAGTTTGTTATTATTAATCGTTTTACTCCTGTCTGCCTGCGGAGCTTCTCCTGAAGAGAAGGGATCGAAGGACGGGAAGCTCGACGTATATACAACGGTTTACCCGCTTGAATACTTCACAAAGGAAATCGGCGGTAAGCATGTAGAGGTTCACAGCATTTACCCGCCCGGCTCTGATGAGCATACATTCGAACCATCCCAAAAAGATATGATCGATATGGCGGAAGGCGATGTTTTCTTCTATGTCGGGATGGGTCTCGAAGGATTTGTTGAAAAGGCGAAATCAATATTAGAGAACGAAGATGTGAAGGTCGTCCCGGCCAGTAAAGGTATCAATTTGGAAGACGCAGAGCATTCGGAAGATGACGATGCTCACGGTGAAGAAACCCATTCAGATGACGGACATGGACATGATCATGGTGCCGATCCGCACATTTGGCTGAACCCGGAATACTCCAAGCAAATGGCCAAAGTCATTGCAGATACACTCTCGAAAGAAATGCCTGAACACAAGGAAGAGTTCCAGTCGAACCTAAAAGAATTGAACGGACAGCTGGACGCTTTGGATAAAGAGTTCAAGCAGATGGCAGAAGCAGCTCCAAAGAAAACATTTTATGTTTCCCACGCAGCTTACAGCTACTGGGAAGACCGTTACGGACTGCACCAGGAAGCCATCGCAGGATTGAATACATCTGATGAGCCTTCACAGCAGGAATTGAAGAAAATCATCGAAAAAGGCAAAGAAGATAATGTTGACTATGTTTTATTTGAACAGAATGTTTCTTCCCGTTTAACTGAGGTTGTTCAAAAGGAACTGGGGGCAGAGGCCCTTACACTCCATAACGTTTCTGTTCTGACGGAAAAAGATATCGATAACAAAGAAGATTATTTTTCACTGATGAGAAAGAACATAAAGACGTTGGAAAAAGCATTGAAATAATAGATTGAAGACACCGCTCTTATTAATGGGCGGTGTTTTTTTAGTTTTAAGACTGGTGCCTGTCTCAAATCACGCCGTTTGGGCCTGGCTCAAATCACATCGTTTGAGCCTGGCTCTAATTATATCGTTTCGCCCTGGCACCCATTCTGTCTAAAAATCCCCTTCAGACCCATGCATATTATTTTCCATTAAGTGGACAATAAGGAAAGCTAATGACATGGTAAGGGAGAATTGGAAATGGATGAATTGGTACTTGCACGATCTTTATTCGGCACGACGATGGCTTTTCACATCATCTTTGCAACGCTCGGTGTCGGCATTCCGCTGATGATCCTTGTAGCGGAAATTATGTATCAGCGCACAAATGATCTGGATTATTCTGTGATGGCCAAACGCTGGACGAAAGCATTCGCCGTCCTACTCGGTGTCGGGATACCGACCGGGACGATTGCAGGTGTGCAGCTTTCACTCCTCTGGCCCGGTTTCATGGAGGTCATCGGGCGGGTAATGGCGCTGCCCTTTCAAATCGAGATTTATGCCTTCTTTATTGAGGCTCTCTTTATGTCCATTTATGTGTATGCAGCGAACCGGATTGCCCCCTGGATGAGAATCGTCAGTTTGATCCTTGTCGCAATCGGCGGTCTGGCTTCTGCCGTATTGATCACAAATGTTCATGCATTTGAAGGGACCCCGGCAGGATTTAATATTGTGAATGGGGAAATCACGGATGTCGATCCGTGGAAAGCCTTTTTCAATCCGAGCTTTTTTGTAACGGCCGGACACGTCGCTCTTTCAGCCTACGTTGTCGGATCGTTCACCATTGCCTCAGTCGCTGCATTTAAAATGCTCCGCACCCCATTCGATTCGAGAGTATATAAGTTTCATGGAAAAGCGCTGATGATCTGTTTATTCGTAGGTGGGGTCTTTGCGTTCTTGACCGCGATAAACGGACATGAATCTGCTCAGAAGCTGCATGAATATCAACCTGAAAAACTTGCTGCAGCAGAAGGTCTTTTCGACACCCAGACGCATGCGCCGCTTGCCATCGGAGGCTTTACCAACCGCGCGGAACAGGAAGTCAAATGGGGTATTGAAGTTCCGTGGGCACTGAGTTTTCTGGCGGGCAACAGCTTCGACACAGAAGTGATCGGCTTGAATGATTTTCCTGAGGAATACTGGCCGCCTCTGTTTGTACATACCCTGTTTAACGCCATGGTTGGAATCGGCTCGTTGTTGATCCTTCTTGCACTCGTTGCTTATGTGTGGAAGAAGCTGCTGAAAAAAGAACATTATCCAAAATGGCTCATGTGGTTGTTTGTCGCAGGTGGGCCCCTTTCCATCCTGGCAATCGAATTCGGCTGGATATTCGCCTGCACCGGACGCCAGCCGTGGACCATATATAGAATCCTGAGTACAGAGGATTCGGTGACGGCGACGGGTAATATAGCCGTTCTGTTCATTCTGTTTGTCACGGTTTATGCGATTTTAGCGGTTGCCGTAGTCCTTGTCCTGCTCTACTACTTCAAACGTAATCCGCCGCAAAAGGATATCGACAAAGCAGAAAGCAAAGAAATTCCGCTCTCAACTTAAACGAAAGGAGGTATCATCATGACTCAGGTGCTAATCGCAATTACAATCCTCTGGGGCTTCGTTTTCATCTATGCCGTCATGGCAACGATGGATTTCGGGGCGGGATTCTGGTCGATGCTTTATATCAATCATGACAAGACGAAAGCAACCAATATTGCGAATCGTTATCTGTCCCCGACATGGGAAGTGACGAATACATTCATTGTCGCGCTGGTCGTGGCGGTCTACAGCCTGTTTCCGGGAGCGGCCTATTCCCTCGGGACCGTTCTTCTGGTCCCTGGAAGTTTAATTCTCCTCCTGCTTGCGATCCGCAGTGCGTTTCTCGTCTTTTCACATGTGGCCGATGATTACCGGAAACCGCTGACTTACATTACCGGCATCACCGGTCTTTTGATACCCGGTCTACTCATCAGCGTGCTGCCGATATCACAAGGTCCATATATCGATTTTGAAGACGGGCAGACCCTTCAGCTGGGGAAGCTGTTTACAAGTCCGCATGAATATGCGTTCTTTGGATTTGCCGTAGCAAGCACGTTGTTCCTTTCTTCCCTCCTATTGGCTGACTACTCGAAAGCGTCAAAGGAATATGAGGCTTATAAAGTGTACAGGCGTGATGCGATGATCATCGGCCCCATTTCCGTGGTGATGGCTTTTCTGATTATGTTTACGATGAAAAATGAAGCCAGTTGGATTTATGAACGCATGATGGAGGACTTGACGATCCTTCTCATCTCCCTGCTCGGATTTTTGGTCGCAGGTGCTGCGCTGTTTCTGCCAACCAATAAAGAGGGAATGAAAGGGATGCCGCGTGTGGCCGTGGTTGCCGTCACGTTTCAATATGTATTGGCGAGTTATGTTTACGGTAATGCCCATTTGCCTTATATCATTTATCCTGAAGTGACGATTCAGTCCGGTTTTACCGACCCGAATTCGTTCAGGGCCGTTTTCATTATGTATATCGTCGGGTTTATCATTCTATTTCCAGGGTTCGTTTATTTCTGGAGCCTGTTCATGAATGACAAACGGTATTTGCGGCAAAAGAGTTGAAATGTGCTCCTAATTGGAGATTCAACGAGGGCTCAGAGTTTAACTCTGGGCTTGTTTTATTTGGTTTTCCGCAGTGTTACAGCACCTGAATGTGCGGGGAATCATTTTGATAATAAGTGAGGCTTTTTAAAAATAATTCTAAGGTTGCGATAACATCATCCAGCAGTCAAAAATAGATTTTCAGCTTTCGATAATAAAAAGTTGATTTATGAAAATAAATCCTCAGTTATCGATAATAAAATCTTAATTTTCGATAATAAAACTGCCAGGGGGATACCGAAGTTAATCATTTAAATGACGATTGACTGCCTTAAACACAGAAAATGACTTACTTTTCAGCAATAAAAAACTAAAATAATGCAAAAGTGCCAGGAAAATCAAAAAATACATCGATCCCACACAAAAAATCGCCTTTACAACTACAAAAAAGACATGAAATCTTCTTTGACCTCATGTCCAGTGCAAATCTATAAAACAAACTCTTCCCTAAACGTACAAACTTCCTTCAAGCGTTTCCCATTAAGCTCTACTCCGATTCCGGGGTTGTCAAATCTTTTCACCATTCCGTTCTCAACAACGATCGGGGTGTCTATGATATCTTCATCCCAATACTTCGAAGATGAGGAGATGTCCCCTGGTATCGAGAATCCTTCAAGGGTGGACAGGCTGATGTTATGGGCCCGGGAGACCCCGAATTCAATCATGCCACCGCACCACAATCTGATTCCATTTTCCATGCAGAGGCGGTAGATAGCCAGTGCAGAATTATACCCTCCGACCCTGCCCAGCTTCAGATTGACGACCCCGCAGCTGTTCAGGTGGATGGCACTTTTCATGTCGCTGGGAGTCACAATGCTTTCATCCAGACATATAGGTGTCTCAAGTTTGGTTTGAAGAATACTGTGATCAACAAGATCGTCCACTCCGAGGGGCTGTTCGATCATTTCCAGACAGAATTCATCAAGGGATTTCAAATGGCCGGCATCACCCAGATCGTAAGCAGAATTCGCGTCCGCCAAAAGGGACAGATGAGGAAATTCCTCTCTCAGTGTACGGACAACGTCAATATCCGCTCCCTTTGAAATCTTGATCTTTATCCGTTCATATCCAGCTTCAATCAGATCCCGGGTCTGTTTGATCATCCCATCAGTGGCACCTGCCCCAACAACGGCACCTGCCAGAACTTTTTCCCGTGTCCCGCCAAGCACATCCCAAAGCGGCTTATCCTGCTGTCTTGCATACAAATCCCAGACCGCCATTTCCAGGGAAGCTTTCGCCATTGCGTTCCTTCTTACACTATCAAAGAGCTCACTCAATTCTGTCGGATGGTTGACTCCATGACGCTCAAGTAATGGAATCAATACATCCTTCAGCATGTGATAAGAGGTTGTCACCGTCTCTTCCGTATACCATGGCGTTGAAAAGGCTACAACTTCACCTAAACCGATCAGTCCGTCCTTGTCCTCCACCTCAATGATGATGCCTTCCCTTGATTCAACCCGCTGAAGATGAGTGACAAACGGTTTTTTTAAAGGCATAGAAATCATATGGAGTCTGATTTTTTTAAGATTCACCGCTGTACACCCCTTTCTCCCAGCGATCTCTCAGTATGCGTCTCAGTATTTTATTGGAAGCATTCCGGGGGATTTCATTCACAAAGACGCATCTTTCAGGCTGCTTGTAAGAAGCCAGTCTGCTTTTACAAAAAGATAAAACTCCGTCCTCACTGAGTTGATCCCCGCTACCTTTCACAATGAAGGCACATGGAACCTGTCCCCACTGCTCACTTGGAATTCCTGCAACCCCGACATCTTCAATCCCCGGATGGGATGAGAGCACACTTTCGATTTCTGCAGGATAAACATTCTCCCCGCCTGAGATGATCAGATCCGAACGGCGGTCGAGGACGAATAAGAATCCCTCTTCATCGACATAGCCGATATCCCCTGTCGATAACCATCCGTCATGGAAGCTCTTATGATTTGCTTCCTCCCGCTTATAATATCCTTTCGTGACATTGGGGCCCTTCACGAAGATTTCACCTTCTTCGCCTGCCCCTGCTTCATTGTCATTTTTCACGATTTTAAGCTGAGAGGGAAACAACGGCTTTCCTGCCGACCCGAGTTTGGACAGACTGTATTCAGGGGAGAGCGTCACGATTTGAGAAGATGTTTCCGTCATGCCGTATGTTTGGAATACAGGGATATGTTTATCTCTGCACGCCTCCAGCAGAGGAAGCGGCGCCGGCCCCCCGCCAAGAAGCATACAGCGGAAATTCTCATGGTAAGACTCATCACCCAAATCCTTCACCAGCCTCTGCAGCATATTGCTGACAGCAGACATGATTGTAATGGAGCCGTCTTTTAGTTCCCCGTTGATCCGTTCGACGTCGAATTGTTCATACAGTCTAACGCCCATCCCGTAAATGACACTTCTCATCAAGATGGAATAGCCGCTGATATGGAAGAGCGGGACCGAACACAGCCAGGTATCGTTTTCACTTATACCGAGATTCAGCGAAGAACCGATGGCACTCCACCAGTGATTCCCAAATGTCTGCAGTACGCCCTTTGGCGCACCGGTCGTCCCGGAAGTATACATAACGGAACAGACTCCGTCTAACTGAAAATGATCCTTCACCTCAAAATGAGAGGGAGATGTGTGGTCTAAATCAGATATCTTCACTTTTTGAACGTTCTGGTCCTGAAGTTTTTCATAAAACGCATCATCCACAATGACGGTGCCTAGATTCATATCTTCTATTTGGAAAGCAAGCTCACCTTGGCTTAACCGGTGGTTCAGAAGCACAGCTTTCAAACCGAGCTGCTGCACGGCATGAATGACGGTTACTGCTTCGACAGTGTTTTTGATCATCAGCCCGATGAAGTCGGCATGGGATTCTTTGATATGACAATGGATCTTCCCTGCGGTGTCAACCGTCATATCCCATAATTCTTTAAACGTATAGCGGCGGTCATCACTACTCAATGCGATACGGCCAGGGGTCAAATATGTTCTTTGTTTAAGCCAATTCGGCATCTGCTGGGAAGTCATCATTTTCTACTCCAATTCTCAATGTAATGTAGGATACTCCATATCATAAAAAAACAAAAAACCTGATGAATCGTCGAGATTCATCAGGCTGCCCTCCATTAAGGGAAACGAGGGAATTGTCCGAAGTCCGGTTTGCGTTTTTCTTTGAACGAGTCTCGACCCTCTTTAGCTTCGTCAGTTGTGTAATAAAGAAGTGTCGCATCTCCTGCAAGCTGCTGTAGACCAGCCAGACCGTCTGTGTCGGCGTTGAACGCAGCTTTGAGGAAGCGAAGTGCAGTCGGGCTCTTTTCAAGCATTTCAGATGCCCACTGAACCGTTTCTTCTTCAAGTTTATCCAATGGTACAACCGTATTGACAAGACCCATTTCAAGAGCTTCCTGGGCATTGTACTGACGGCATAGATACCAGATTTCCTTTGCTTTCTTGTGACCTACGATACGTGCTAGATATCCTGCACCGTATCCGGCATCGAAGCTTCCCACTTTCGGCCCTGTCTGCCCGAAGATGGCGTTATCAGCAGCGATAGTGATATCACACACGACATGAAGGACGTGACCACCGCCGATTGCGTAACCGGAAACCATCGCGATGACCGGTTTAGGGATGACACGGATCAAACGCTGCAGGTCCAGTACATTCAGACGAGGAATCTCATCTTCACCTACATAGCCGCCGTGTCCGCGGACACTTTGGTCACCGCCGGAACAGAAGGCTTTTTCGCCTGCACCCGCAAGGACGATTACGCCCACTTTGGAATCGTCACGTGCATAAGCAAACGCGTCGATCAGTTCCATTACCGTTTTAGGTGTGAAAGCGTTGCGCACTTCCGGACGGTTGATCGTGATTTTCGCGATCCCGTTATATGTTTCATATAAAATTTCTTCGTAATTTCTTTCTGAAACCCATTCAAAAGCCATATTAGAAATCCTCCTTTATGTAATTGAATAAAACTTCCTTTACTATTGTACCAAACTTTCGAGGATCTTCCACATGAATTGCATGACCCGTGTCGAAAAAAGGGATAATTTCTGTGTAGGATATGCTCATTTTCATTTCATCCGCAATCGCGGCAAATTTGCGGTCAAGCTCCCCAACAAGCAGAATGACCGGGAATGGCAGGTTCTCAAGAGAATTCCACCAAGACGGCTGGGCCCCGGTTCCCATCCCCTTCAGGCTGTTAGATAAACCAACCGGGGACTGCTGAAGGCGCTGCACCCGGATCCTCTCCTTCACCTCTTGCGGCAGTTTTTTCTGTGTGGAGAACAAAGGGATGCCCTCCCAGAATTCCACGAAAGATTGCAGCCCTTCACCCATGATCCTGTCAGCAAGGGCATAATCCCTTTCGCATCTTTCCCGTCGTTCCTCTTCGGTTTTCAGACCCGGTGAAGCACTTTCCAGTATAAGTACACTGACTGTGTCACTGTATAGGTTCGAATAATGAAGGGCCAGTCTCCCTCCCATTGAATAACCGACAAAGGCTGCTTTTTTGATATGGAGCTCATCCAATATCGCTTTGATGTCTTCCGAGGCTGCATCCATCGAGTACCTGTCAGCATCTAAGGGAGAATCCGTTTTCCCGTGTCCGATGATATCAATGGAGATGCACTGACACATCCCCTTTAACATATCTGTCACTTCACTCCATGTGCGTGTATCACCTGTAAATCCATGAAGAAATACTACGGGAAATCCTTCTCCTTTAACATCTACAAAATAGTCAATCTCATTCACCCGGAGTATCATGGGGTATTCCCTTTCAATTCAGAAACTATTTCCTGGGAAACAAAATTCCACAAATTACGATGAATTGCTACATTTTCTTCCCGGTTTGTCAGGATTTCAATGATCTTGATTCCTTTTTTCTCCCGGGCAAGGGAGAGTGCAGATGCTAAGTCGATTTCTTCTTTCACCAGCTGATAATCAGCCCCATAGAAGGCTGCTGCTGAAGAAAAGTCCAAATCCATCGGGGTGCCGAATAATTCTTCGAAGTAAGTTCCGTCACTTGCCTGCGGCAGGAAGGAGAAGATGCCTCCGCCGTTGTTATTCATCACCACGATCGTCATATCAAGACCATATTTCTTTGCAACCAGAAGACCGTTCAGGTCATGGAAAAACGCAAGGTCCCCGATCAACAGATAAAGGGGAGTGTGTCCCGTACTCATCCCGAGTGCAGTCGAAACGACTCCGTCTATTCCATTCGCACCGCGGTTGGCATGCACGGAGATTTTTTTGTCATTATTGAAGAAAAATGTATCAATATCGCGTATCGGCATGGAATTGCTTGCAAATATCGATGCACCTTCCGGCAGCTGTTCTACCAGCTGCTTGACGGCTTTCCCTTCGTTCCACGGCTGGTCATCGGCCTGAAGGATACTTCTCGAAATCGCATTCGCTTTTTTCCACTTTTGCAGCCATCCTGAATCTTTCACCTCTGCCCCAGCCATCAGATCATGACAGAATGATCCCTCATCACTGTAGATGAATTCAGTGGCCATTGCTGTCGGATCCTGCCATTCCTCTCCGCTGCTGACGACCCAATATGGTAAGTCTGGCAGTCCTTTAAGGAATAGTGTCAACGGTTTGGAAACAGGCATGGAACCAAATCGGATGATGATATCGGGCTGCAGATCCGCTAGGACTTCCTTCGTTTTTAAGAAAGCATCGTATGTTTCAATGACATTCCCCTTGGAATGCAATCCGCTCCTTACCCCTGATAGAGGATCCGCTGCGACGGGAAATCCGTACTGTTCAGAAAACGCCATGATCGAATCGATGGCCGAGCTGTCAACTCCCGGTCCGCAGACAATCAGTCCGTGCTGCTTTTCCCTCAATATACGAAGCAGGTCATCGCGCATCTCCGTTGTCAATCCCCGGACGCCGTTTTTGACCCGTTTGTCCCGTCTGCCCGGTGTAAATGTTGATTCGTCTAAAGCTGGTATCAACGGCTCCCTGATCGGGAAGTTGAAATGAACCGGTCCTGCCGGCGCTGACAAAGCCATACTCACACCTCTGGCAGCTGAAGATTTTGCATACTTCAATATACCGGGAGAAGATTCCGGCAAGGCCATATCGACGCTCCACTTAACATGCTTCCCATACAGATCAAGCTGATTGATCGCCTGCGGGGCACCGACTTCCCTGAGCTCGTGCGGACGGTCGGCTGTGAGCACGATTAAAGGAACCTTCGCATAGCGTGCCTCGATGACGGCTGGATAATAATTGGCTGCAGCCGTCCCAGACGTGCAAAGAATCGCAACAGGCTTTTGTTTTGCCTTTGCGATCCCGAGTCCGAAGAATGCAGCCGAACGTTCATCTACGTTGATATACGTTTTCACCCCGGGGTGATGAGTAAATAGAAGCGCCAAAGGAGTAGATCGGGATCCCGGGCTTATGACCACCTCGTCTACTCCATTTCCGACTAATTCATCGATATAAGCGGCTAGATAACTTGTTAATCTGTGTTGATGTTCATCCATTGATGTTTCCCCCTAATGCCCTCAGCATTGGCCGGAATTTCATTTGAGTTTCCTTGAATTCCGTTTCCGGATCGGAATCTGCCACAATTCCGCAGCCGGCGTATAAATACGATTCTTTTCCTTGAAGCAGCCCTGAACGGATCGCTACTGCAAATTCTCCGTTACCATAGGCATCCAGCCAGCCTGATGGTCCTGCATATAAACCCCTGTCCATCTTTTCTTCCTGTCTGATGACATGAAGGGCCTCCTCCCTCGGGACGCCGCCCAAAGCAGGTGTTGGATGTAGCTTTTCAACCATATCAAGCAGGGAGGTCTGTTTGGAAGCCCGGCCTGTAACGGGTGTATATAAATGCTGTATATCTTTCATCTTCATCAGTCCCGGCTGTTCCGGCAATGAAAGATCGCTGCAGAACGGCTCAAGTGCCTGTTGGATATTCTCGACGACCAGATGATGCTCATAACGATTCTTTTCATCTTTCAGAAGTGCTGCTCCGAGCATCTCATCTTCTTCTATCGACTGCCCCCGGGCAATCGATCCCGCCAGGCAGGTGGAGAGTACTTCTTCCCCGGTCTTTTTGACAAGGCGTTCAGGAGTAGCACCGATGAAGCAGCTTCCATTCCGTTCAAAACTGAAGATAAAGCTGTCCGGCTGCTGCTTCCAAAGATTATCCAGTACAAAGTCAGAGGTGACCGGGGCCTCGAAGCTGACTTTGCATTTACGTGCAAGCACTACTTTTTCCATGCTGCCGCCCTTTAATTCATCCACTACGTTCTGTACCGACGTCTTCCATTCCTCAGGGTTGTAATCCTCAACTCCAGAAACTGTTGTTTCATCAGAAACAATCGGAAATTTCGACTTACTCAGGAGTTCATCTTTAATACGTATCAGCTTGTCCAATGAATCCTCGTCATGATTGGAACCGCATAACATATTTACAGTCAGATAATCCGCTTCCTTGGATTTAGTGAGCATTATGGATGGAACCTGAAGAGTCCCGTCAGCAAACTCATCCCATTCCGATCCTCTCTGATTCAGTGGATCGAAGCGGAATCCTCCGAAAAGAAGGGGACCTGTACCGGCCCAGTTCTCCCGGGAAAGTATGACACCATCTTCAATAAAGCGCTTCCACTCTTTCTCAACCGCAAAAAACTGCTCTCTTTCTTCGTCGGTAGAGATCGTGCAGGCCGCGCCGAGTCCGGCGATTGTAATTGTATGATCCCTGTCCTTCCACATAAATCTTGTACCTTCATACAAAGCTTTTCCTTCATTATAGAAGGAAAGTGGATCGACAGCATCGATTTTCTCCACGATGCTGAACAGGACCGGGCGCCTATATTGTCTGGCCTTTTCCATGGCTGTATCAAATGCTTTTTCAATATTGGTTTTATGGATGGTAACCAACCCGAATTCCCCCAAACAATCACGTACATGATCAAAACTTATTATAAGATACACCTCACCCTGAGGTGTGTCAACGATGTGTATGACAAATAAACAATTATATCCTTATTATATAATAAACCCTTTTTACCTATTTGAGAAACCTAAAGGGTTGTAAAAGTGCTCAAATAATGGAAGTCCTATTTAACTGTTAAAGATTTCCGTGCAGGACTATGGTTACGACTCTATCCTCCAGGAGCATCATTTCTGCTTATATAGCAACATTCACCATCTTTAAAAAAAGATTGACACTGCCCACTCGTTTACCTACACTTTAATCTGTAAAGGAATTGTAATGTTTTCAGGAAAATTCCTTAAATATTAAGGAGAGAGATGCATGGCACATCAAATGACAAATACAATAGAAGCAGATAAAGGCTGGAAAATCTGGTGGCAGCTCACCAGGCCCCACACATTGACGGCCGCTTTCGTTCCGGTGCTGCTCGGGACGGTACTTGCCCTTCAATATACAGACGTTAGAATCTCACTGTTTTTAGCAATGCTGGCAGCCTCCCTGCTTATACAGGCCGCCACGAATATGTTCAATGAGTACTATGATTATAAGCGCGGGCTCGACACAGAACACTCTGTCGGGATCGGCGGAGCCATCGTACGGAACGGCGTTAAGCCTTCGACGGTCATGACCATCGCCTTTTCATTTTACGGAATTGCCCTGCTGTTGGGATTTTACATTGTCGTCAACAGCACATGGTGGCTGGCGGTGATCGGATTAATATGCATGGCCGCAGGTTATTTTTACACCGGAGGCCCAATGCCGATCGCTTACACACCGCTTGGTGAAATTGTAGCGGGACTCTTCATGGGCCTCATCATCATCCTGATTTCTTTCTACATCCAGACGGGAAATATCTCGACAGAAAGCATCCTGATTTCCGTGCCTGTTTCCATACTTGTAGGTCTGATCTTAATGGCCAACAATATCAGGGACCTGGATGGAGATAAAGAAAACGGCCGCAAAACCGTCGCTATCCTGCTTGGCAAAAAAGGAGCCATCGTCCTCCTTGGAAGCATGTTCTTCCTAACTTACGCATGGACAGCCGGATTGGTACTGTTTGGAGACATGTCCCCGTGGCTACTGGTTTCTTATCTTAGTATTCCAAAAGCCGTAAAAGCTACAAAAGGCTTTATTGGAAAAACCCAGCCGCTCGAAATGATGCCGGCGATGAAAGCGACAGCCCAGACAAATACAATCTTCGGTTTTCTGCTTTCCATCGGGCTGTTGATTGCATATTTCTTTTAATACCATTCACAATAGTTAATCAAAACCGGGTAGGTCTATGCCCGGTTTTTTATTTTAAAGAAAGAACATTCCATAAAAGGCATTAATCTGGAGATTAGAAACTTCGGCTACAGGCACAAAAATTTGAATACCGGCACAATTATAAATTGCAGCTAAGATTGATTTCACTGGAAAAATTAAAGGGTGAAATCGAGTCAAAGTGAAGGAAATTGAAAAGGGAACCTTTAAAAGAGTTTGAATCCTCTAAATAACTTCCCACCCAAAAGGAAAGCACTCTCCCCACAAGAGTGCTCTTTTTTATGTTTTAATCCGTCCACTTTCGGATAAAGTATGATTAGACAAAAAAAGTGATCCGGCAGTCATAAGCCGGACGTCAAAATGAAGGATGTGAGAAGATTGCTTACAAATAGTCAGCAAGAAAACTTGAAGAAAGAACTGCTTCAACAACAATCCCAATTGAGTGAACATCTAAAGCGGGACCTTGACAGTCTTCATGATACAAACGAACGCGATAATTCCGGTGAATTGTCCATGTATGACAATCATCCGGCGGATATGGGTACGGAGCTCTATGAACGTGAAAAGGATTTTGCGATCGATGATCACTCAAAGACTGAGTTGAACAAGATCGATCAGGCGTTAAAAGCCATGGAAGACGGAACATACGGTAAGTGTAAGGAATGCGGCCAGGAAATTCCCTATGAGCGACTTGAAGTGATTCCGACGACGCTTTATTGCAAGGATCACTCCCCGGAGCAGTCCAGAGCGGAAGACCGGCCGGTTGAAGAGGACGTACTGCAGCCGCCGATTGATAATGAGTTCAAACACCGCACGAACGGTAACGTCCGGGATGACCAAGACAGCTTCCAGGAAGTTGCCCGCTACGGGACTTCTGAAACGCCATCTGACTTTGAAGGCGAATACGAAGACTATTCGGAATTGTATCAAGGAGATGATTCATCCGAAGGGTTCACCGAGGATTATGAAAGCTTCGCAGCAACGGATATCGCAGGGTCAAACCGCAAGACCTATCCGTCTAAAAAACACGAGGATTATGAAGAAATGCTTGATGACAATGACCTCGAGTCACCGATTGGGGATATTCCGTATAAAGACGGGGACAGTTACGTTTCCAAAAAGAAAAAATAACCTAAAAAGCCAGGAAGCAGCGCTTCCTGGCTTTTTCTCATCTCATCAAACTACCCTGCCCGATCTTCCAAATGTTCCTCGCATATTCCTCGATTGTCCGGTCACTGGAAAAATAGCCGGAATTCGCGATGTTATGAAGACACATGCGCGACCATTCTTCCCTATTTGTATAGGCCTTGCCCGCTTCTTCCTGAATTGCCGCATATGAATCGAAGTCACGGAGGACAAAGAACTGGTCATTTTCCCCCAGCAGGGAATCATAAATTGTTTCGAAGTGGTCATCCGCACCTGGCAGCGTATCATCTACAAGCTGGTTCAGTACCTTCTTGATACGCGGATCATGATGATAATATTCCATCGCGTAATACCCGCCCTGCTTCTGATAATTCATCACTTCCTCTGCCGTCAATCCGAAGATGAAAATATTCTCTTCCCCGACTTGCTCCAGGATTTCAATGTTGGCTCCATCGAGCGTTCCCAGCGTGATGGCACCATTCATCATGAATTTCATATTGCCCGTACCGGATGCCTCTTTACTGGCAGTTGAAATCTGCTGAGACAAATCAGCGGCCGGAATGATCTCCTCAGCCAGTGACACCCGGTAGTTTTCCATGAAAACGACCTTGAGCCTTCCCTTAATGGCAGGATGGTCGTTCACGAGGTCGGCAACCGAATGAATGAGTTTGATGATTTTTTTAGCATAGAAATAACCGGGTGAAGCCTTAGCCCCGAAAATGAACGTCCTGGGATGGAAATCGAAATGGGGATCCTCCAGGCACCGGTTATAGAGATGCAGGATATGAAGCACATTCAACAGCTGTCGCTTGTAAGCATGAAGCCTCTTCACCTGAATATCGAAGATGGAATCCGTATCGATTTTCATCCCGTTGTTCTCATAGATCCGCCGGGCAAGCCTTTCTTTATTCACCTGCTTCACTTCATGCAGATTTTTGAGGAAAGCAGCGTCATCCCTGTACGTTTCCAAATCCTTCAGTTTACCCGGCTGATGGATCCAATCGGTTCCGATCGCAGAAGTGATCAGCTTAGATAGCGGTGGGTTGCTTCCCAAGAGCCACCTTCTATGCGTGATGCCATTGGTTTTACTATTGAATTTATCCGGGTAATATTGGTAAAATAAGTTCATTTCCCTTTGCTTGAGGATTTCGGTATGAATTTTTGCCACTCCGTTGACGCTGAAGCTCCCGACAATCGCCAAATGCGCCATCTTCACTTCTCCGTGAGAAATGATGGCCATGTCCTCGATCCGCTTCCACTCACCCGGATAATCCTCCCATAACCCTTTGCAAAAACGCTCATTGATTTCGTTGACGATCATAAAGACCCTTGGAAGCAGCGGCTGGAAAATACGGACCGGCCATTTCTCCAATGCCTCAGAGAGTGTCGTATGATTCGTATAGGCAAATGTCTTCGTCGTGACTTTCCATGCCTCATCCCAGTCGAATTCATATTCATCCACAAGGACGCGCATGAGTTCCGGGATGGCAAGCACCGGGTGGGTATCATTGATATGGATCGATACGTATTCATGAAGGTCCTTCAAATCTCCGTATCTGTAAATATATGAGTCTATGATCGACCGGATACTTGCCGACACAAGGAAATACTGCTGCTTCAAACGGAGGATCTTCCCCTCATCATGGGTGTCGTCGGGATAGAGGAATTCAGTGATTGCCTCTGTTTCCCGCTTGTATTTCATCAGATCCTTCCCTGCCTTATAGGCAGCAGGTTCCGCACTCCATAACCGGAGCGTATTCACTGTCGAGGTTTCATGACCCACAACGGGCATATCGTATGGAACGGCTGATACGAGTTCGGCATCAACATGTCTGAACTTCAGTACGCCTTTCTCCGAGTAGGATTCGACTTTCCCCCAAAAAGGGACCTCCACAGTCAAATCAGACTTCCTCACTTCCCATACATGGCCGTGACGAAGCCACTGTTCTGGAAGCTCCATTTGAAAGCCGTTGACAATTTTTTGTTCAAACAATCCATGTTTGTATCGGATGCCATACCCGTGGCCAGGGAGATTGAGTGAGGCCAGGGAATCCAGGAAACAGGCGGCCAGGCGTCCGAGCCCTCCATTGCCGAGTCCCGCATCATGTTCGATTTCTTCAATATCGGCAAGGTCGATCCCAAGGTCCTTCAGTCCCTTATCGACAACCTCATAGATCCCGAGATTCATCAAATTCTGTCTCAGGAGACGACCGAGGAGGAATTCAATCGATAAATAATACACCTGCTTCCTTTTATTAAAACGATACTGCTCATTCGTATGGATCCAGTTCATGCTGATATATTCCCTTATCAAGTGCCCCAGGGTGAAGAATTGATCCTGGGGGGTGGATTCAGGAAATGTCTTTCCGTACATCATTTCAAGTTTCTTGAGAAACATCTCTTTGAACTCATTGTGATCAGAAAACATGGCTTTCACTCCTCGATACAAGGTCAGCATATAATTGGTTGTACTTGAAGGCGGATTGCGCCCAACTATAATCTTTATTCATGGCGGTCTGTACGATATGCTTCCATGTTTCCCTTTCATCATTGTAAAAACGCAGCGCCCTTTGATACGTATGGAGCATGTCATGCGCATTGAAATTCTTAAAGGAAAATCCGTTCCCCGTCTTCGTCTCTTCATTATACGATTGGACCGTATCGTTCAGTCCGCCCGTCTCCCTTACCAGCGGCAGCGACCCGTACCGCAAGGCGATCAGCTGCCCGAGTCCGCACGGTTCGAACTTAGACGGCATCAGGAACAGATCCGATGCTGCATATATTTCTTTCGCAAATTCCTCATTGAATCCGATCGTCACCCTGACTTTATCAGGATATTGCCTTTCCATCTCGCGGAAGAATTGTTCGAATTCCCAGTCTCCCGTCCCCAGCAAGACAAATTGAACATTTTCCCGGAGCATTTCATGAAATACACCCCTGACCAATTCGAGTCCCTTTTGGACAGTCAAACGGGAAATGATCGAAACAACCGGGATGTCTTCATTCACTTCAAGATTCAGCTTCTGCTGAAGTTCACGCTTTGTTTCTATTTTCCCTTGCAGATTTCCGCTCCTGTAAGGGAATCCTCCCTCTTCAGGATTGTAAACCTCATCATCGATCCCATTCAGGATGCCTTCAAGCTGACCATAACGCAGCCTTAAGATGCCATGGAGTTTTTCACCATAATACGGAGTCAATATTTCCTCTTTATAGGTCGGGCTTACGGTGGTGACATAATCCGAAGAAATCAAAGCCCCCTTCATGAAATTGATATTGTCATAAAACTCAAGGTACTCAGGGTGAAAATAACGTTCGGGAATCCCCAGCAGTTCTGTCATCACAGACTTCGGAAAGATTCCCTGGAACTGAAGATTATGGATGGTAAAGATGCTCCGGATGAAGGCATACCCCGGTTTATCCTGGTACTCTGTCCTTAAAAGAAACGGCACCATCCCGGTATGCCAGTCATGGCAATGAATCACATCCGGATAGAAATCAATGGCTTCGATGGCCTCCAGTACCGCTCTCGTAAAAAACGAAAACCGCTCGCCATCATCGAAATAACCATACATGCGGTCACGATTGAAGTAATACTCGTTATCCACAAAGTAATATGTAACCCCGTCGTGATGGAGCTCTTCAATCCCGGAATATTGATTCCTCCATCCAACAGAAACAAAAAACTCTTTCTTCTTTTTCATCTTTGAGCGAAACTCCCGGGGAATCCCCCCATACTTCGGGAGAATGACCCTGATATCAGTCCCCAGGCTCCTCAGCTCTTTTGGGAGGGCGCCTGCAACGTCAGCCAGCCCTCCCGATTTAACAAAAGGCACACACTCAGAAACAGTAAACAATACTTTCACGAATTCATCAGCGCTCCTTGAATCATTCCTTTACGGATGACAATGGGATGGCCGGGTTCGCCAATCAGCTTAACTCCGTCCTCGATCCTCACGTCTTTATCCAGGATGACATTCTCTAGTACACAGTTATCTCCAATTTGACTCTTTTGCATAATGATACTGTTTGAAATACTTGTATTCTTTCCTACTTTCACTGCCCGGAACATGGTTGAGTTCCGAACCTTCCCTTCTATATAACAGCCATTGGCGATGATGCTGTTCTTGACTGAGGCCCCGGACGTGTAGCGGGCTGGAGGCTCATCCTTCACTTTCGTGTAAATCGGCAATTCCTTTTTGAACAGCTCTTTCCAAGATGAAACATCCAGCAGCTTCATACTCGTTTGATAATATTTTTCTATGCAATCCACTGTTTCCACGAATCCAATATGTTCATATCCACAAACCTTGTAGCCGCTGTCCATGTCTTCCACAACGTCCTTCATGCATGTATAACCTGATTCTTCACGGCCCTCGATCAATTCTGTCAACAGCGACGTTTTTACCACATACATCTCGAGTGACTTCCCTTTATGGCGGATTTCGGTGATATCGCATCCAATCATTGCATGCCTTTCAAGGACCGGCCGGTAATTGATATTGCACACTGTATAACAATTGCTGATCAGAGCATATTCCTGGCGGCTGCGGTGGAAATAATCCAGGTGATGGGCGAAATGATTGAAGGACCCCACTCCGTCATCCACTGCATCAAGTCCCGGAGCCGGAAAAAAGAATAGACCGTCACGCTTCCGGTTCAAGTCCCAGTTCTTGCCGGAACCAAGATGATCCATTAACGAACGATATTGAAACTTCGGGAAAATCGCAACAGAACCGATATCTGAATTCACCATATTGGACAATACGAAATCAATCAAACGGTATCTTCCTGCAATCGGAAGGGCAGCCATCGACCGATGTAAGAGCAAATCCTCTAAAGACTGATAATAACTAGTGGCATCTATGACTCCAAGCAATGAATTTTTCACGATAATTCCTCCTCTTACGTTGTACTTTAGAGTTTCTTACACTTCTTCCTGCTCAAGCAATGTATCAATGAATGCCTCCGTCACTAGGATTACTTCATCCGATCCCTCTTCCGGCATGATGCAGACGCCGCTCGGAACTTTGACATTCGGCGGAACAATCGCCTGTTCGATATAGGAATTCTCTCCGATCAAGGCATCCGGCATGATCACCGACCGTGAAACATGTGCCCCTTTCTTAACTGTCGTCCCCTGAAATAACACAGACTTCGATATCGTGCCTTCAATCGTACAGCCTTCATTGACAAGCGATCCTTCCACCAAGGCATCCGCCGAAATATATTGAGGAGGTTCATTCGGATTGACCGAGTATACCCTCCACTCATGATCAAACAAGTTCAACTCATTGTCCTCGTCAATCAGGTCCATATTCGCTTCCCACAAGCTTTTTACCGTGCCGACATCCTTCCAGTAGCCCTTGAACGGATAGGCCATCAGCTTTTTCTTTTCATCAAGCAGAAGCGGGATCACATCTTTTCCGAAATCATGGCTGGAATGAGGATTCCGTTCATCCATCTCAAGAAAATCCTTCAAGACGGACCAATTAAAAATATAGATTCCCATTGAAGCGAGATTGCTCTTCGGATAGGCAGGCTTCTCCTCAAATTCCGTGATCCTCATCTCTTCATTCGTATTCATCAAGCCGAAACGGCTGGCCTCGGACCAATCCACCTCGATCACCGATATCGATACATCCGCTTTCTTCTCGATATGATAGTCGAGCATTTTACTATAATCCATCTTGTAGATATGATCGCCCGATAATACCAGGACGTACTCGGGATCATACTGCTCCAGATAATTCATATTTTGATAGATGGCACTTGCCGTCCCTGTATACCAGCGCATCTCGGATGACTCTGCATATGGTGGCAGAACCGTCACGCCGCCATTTTTGCGGTCAAGATCCCACGCACTGCCGATCCCGATATAGGAATTGAGCACAAGCGGCTGATACTGTGTCAGGACCCCGACCGTATCGATCCCTGAGTTCGTGCAGTTGCTCAATGTAAAATCGATGATGCGGTATTTCCCCCCAAACGGGACGGCAGGCTTCGCAAGATTCTTCGTCAAAGAACTCAATCGACTCCCTTTACCGCCTGCTAACAACATGGCCACACATCTTCCCTTTGCCATTCTATTCTCCCCTTCCGTAATCTGGTTTTAAATAAACTGCACCGTATGGAGGAATCGTCATCACTACGGATCCCGCTTTTCCATGATAGGTTTCATGGTGTACAGAAAGCGGTGCAGGATTGACCTGATCCGAACCTCCATATTTCCCGGCATCACTGTTCCATATCTCTCTATAGGAATCGGCATGAGGCACACCGACCTTATACCCGTGATAAACAATCGGACTGAAATTACAGATCACCACCAGATGGTCGTTCTCTTTCTTTCCCCTTCTGATAAAAGAAAAAATCTGCTGTTCTGAATTGTTTACATCAATCCATTCAAACCCTCCAGATTGATGATCCAGTTCGTATAAAGCCTCGGCACCCTTATATAAATGCACTAAATCCTTAAAATATGAGTTGAATTTGTGATGAAAATCGTAATTCATCAAATGCCAATCAAGCTCCTCCAAGTCCTTCCACTCCGAAAACGGGGCCAGCTCGCTTCCCATAAACAGCAGCTTCTTTCCAGGATGGGCGCACATAAATCCCAGAAGCAGCCGGTACTGTGCAAACTTCTGCCAGTAATCGCCCGGCATTTTATCCAGGAGTGACTTTTTCCCATGCACCACCTCATCATGCGAAAAAGGGAGTACATAATTCTCAGAAAAGGCATAAAGAAGGGAAAAGGTCATCAGGGAATGGACATCCTTGCGCTTCTCGGGCGGCGTCTCCATATAATCGAGTACATCATTCATCCAGCCCATATTCCATTTATAATTAAAGCCAAGCCCCCCATAATGTACAGGGGATGTCACCTGCGGCCAATCCGTCGAATCCTCCGCAATCATCAGGATGGAAGAATCATATTCGAATACGGCCTGGTTCAGCTTTTTCAGGAATCCGATCGCCCCTTCATTCGGCGACTGCTGACCCTGATTTGCCCAGTAAATGATATTGGCCACGGCATCAATCCTGAATCCGTCTATATGGTACATTTCCATCCAGAATCGCGCGTTTGAAATCAAGAAACTTCTTACTTCACCTTTACCGAGGTCAAAATTCGCCGTCCCCCACGTATAGTTCTCGCGGTCCCGTTCTTCCCCGTACTCATAAGCAAAAGAACCGTCAAATTGGTATAAACCATGTGCATCTTTACAAAAATGTCCCGGAACCCAGTCCAAGATGACTCCTATATCGTTCCTGTGGCATTCATCGATGAATCCCATCAGCTCGTGAGGTTCTCCGTACCTGCTAGTCGGAGAATAGTAGCCAGTCGACTGATACCCCCACGAACGGTCAAAAGGGTGCTCGGTGACCGGGAGAAGCTCGATATGAGTAAAACCGTGCTCTTTCACGTACGGAATCAATTCCCGGGCAAGCTCCTTATAGGATAGAAATTTCCCATCTTTCTTTTTCCATGTCCCTGCATGCACTTCGTAGATGAACATAGGCTTATCATAAATCGATGAACCCGACCTTTTCTCGAGCCACTCTTCATCACTCCACTGAAACCCTTCCAGTTCATACACAATGCTTGCCGTCTGTGGACGTTTCTCTGAAGCAAACCCGTACGGATCCGACTTAAGCTTTCTCTCCCCTGATAAGGTGGTGATCTCATATTTATAGGTTTCACCCGTCAAATCACCATCCACCCGAACAGCCCACAATCCTTCCCGGTTCCACTTTTGCAGCTCATACCCGGCACTCTTCCAATCATTGAACGACCCTGCCAGGGACACACTCCGTGCATTCGGTGCCCAAACGCAAAATTCTGTATAGGTCCCCCGCGAGTCCTTCCTCACGTGTGAACCCATAAACTGATACGCTTGCTGTAAACTTCCCTCATGAAATAAAAAAACATCATAATCAGATAACATCATTGCGTTCATCACTTCACCTACATTTTTCAATCTATTAACTACTTTCTGCTACTTATGAAGAATTCCTTTTTAAAAACATCGCTCTATTCCGACATAATCCTACACCGGCCGAAAGGAAAGCGATTGCATTGTAAGAGTATGGAAAATGATAAGGTTTTCACGGGGAAAATATAAGGAAAGCTGTCGAAAGTTTTTTGAGGAAAAAAGAAGGAAAAAAATGAAGAAAGTAAAAGGATTCCGTTATTCAGTAGGAAATATACTGTAGACTGAACGAGTACAATTCAAGTTTTGCCTGAACGATGATTATACTAATACACTGAGTAAAACCAATTAATATTCTGCGTCAAGGACGATGGGCGTTATAATGGTGCCTACATAACGGATGGAAATGGGGAATCTTTTAATTTTGACCCGTAATCTTTCGAAAACTGGCCTTTTTCTTTCAATTCCGGGCAATAATCTTCGAATTTCGCGGGATAATCTTTTAATTTTAGGATTAATTCCATCACTTACCAAAAAGCTCCAAATTATAAACAATGGGGAGCGAAGCAAACCTCCTCCGCTTTTCAAATAAGCTACTCTTCCCGCAGGAGTCTGCGTCTTGCACTCCAATAACCGCTTGAACAGATTGAATCTAAATGTACATTTGAAACATAACTAACAAAAAACCGAACTAACCTGCCTCATGAGATGCAAATAAGTTCGGTTTTCACTTTGACTGAAGCACTTTTCCTAAGCCTCAGAATGAAAATTATTAAGATTTAAGTTCTTCATACTGATGAATGATTTCAGCCGTGATCGGGCTTTTTTCGTCCAGTCCGCTTACTTCCTTGAGAACGTATGGAACACCGTTTTCTTTAATCATGTTCTGGATCTCAACGGCTTCCTGATCTTCAGGGTGATCGAATAATAATGCCGCTGCAATGGCTTTGGCAAGATTGGAGTAGGAAAGCCCTGCTTTTTGTGCTTCAGTTGTCGGACGGATCAGTCTGTCATCCGGACCGAGTTTTCTCATCGGTGCACGTCCGACCCTTGTTACCCCGTCGTTCAGGTAGGAATTTTTGAAACGCTCGATGTTTTTTTCGATGTACGCAAGATGTTCCTTTTCATCCAACCCGTACTGCTTAATCAGGTAAGCACCGGTTTCTTTAAGCGTCTCCCTCACCTGCTCTGCGATGCTTTCATCAGCAAGTGTTTCATCAATCGTTGTTTTCCCTTTCAAATACCCAAGATAAGCGATGACTGCATGACCCGTGTTCACCGTGAACAGTTTTCGCTCGATGAAAGGGGCTAGGTCAGGGACGATGGTCATACCGTTAACCGGCGGGATGGATACATCCGCTTCCACCACCCACTCGTAATAAGGTTCAACAAGGACATCCAATGAATCCTGCTCCTGGATCGGCACAATGCGGTCTACAGCTGAATTGAAGAAGTACACTTTCCCTTCCAATTTTGACTTCACTTCATCGGACAAATGATCCATGATATGTCCCTTTAAGATATCCGTCGCCCCGATTTGATTCTCGCATGCAATCACATAGAGGGGTTCGTCGGTTTCAAGGATACGGTTTTCAATCCCTTTGGAGATGAGCGGTGCGATTCGTGGAAGGATATTTGGACCGATTGCTGTAGTCAGATACGACGCCTTGGCAATTTCGTCCATCACTTCCTTTTCCTGATGGAGATTGTTAAGTCCCGATACGTTGGAAATCGTTTCGCTTTCATGCTTTTCCGTTGCCAGCTTCACCTGGTAAGTTCCTTCAGCATTCAACTTATCAATGACTTTTTCCGCAATGTCGACGAACGTGACGTGATACCCCGATTTAGAGAACAACGCCCCTATAAAACCTCTGCCAATATTACCTGCGCCAAAATGTACAGTCCGTTTCATTATCATCATTCCTTTATATCAAGTTATTTTGTAAGTAATCGAGAAAGAGATGTTCAAGCTTTTTATAAATCATGGATTCATTGCCGGATGAGTAAATTATCATCGATGCATGATCTTCAATAAGGCTCGTACTGATGAGACTCAGGATTTCCTGCTCTCTTTTGCTTAAATTTTCTGGAGCGATCATAAGCAGTAGACTTTTCATTTCAAGGTCGTTTCCGTCCATCCCTTTTATAACACAAGGGTGATCCAGGTGGGCCGCTTGAAACATTAGCCCTTTAATGTTTTCATCACGGCAATGGAACAGACCCATAGTCGTACCTGGTATCCCCAGGCCGCCTTTCCTTTCCCTTTCAAGTAGGTGAGAGAGTACTTCCGCTTTGTCCGTCAGCAATCCACTCTCTTCAGCTTTTTCTGTCATCTGTTCTAACACATCGTGATGACTACTAACGGAGGACATCCGGTAAATTTTGAAATGATCGAGAATGGATTCAATACTATAATGGACATCCTTTATTTCTTTCAATAATCCCCGGATTTTTGCAGGGCGTGCATCCTCCTCTTCGGGAGGGGACGGCTTCATATATTTTTTCCGTGTAATCTTCTCTATGTTTTTTTGCACATAATCCTCGATGATTCCAATGTCTTTGTCGCTTAACAGCGGATTGACAAGCAGATAATCCACCTCAGTAAAAGGCAGCCTGACAGTTGAAATCACGATATCATAACCGCTTAGGTTGGCTGTCCTGAAATCGGCAATTGACAAGATATGAACTGAGTGAATCATCTTCAATTCTTTTTGTATCCTGCTTGCAAGCATCTTTGAGGCGCCGATCCCTGTTGGGCATACCACCACTGCACTAATTCTGACCTTCTCTTCATTCATCAGAAGTGCCGAACCGAAGTGAAGGACAATATAAGCCACTTCTGCATCCGGGAAATCAACATCTGTAAATTCAGTTTGGAGGCTGTTTTTTACTGCCAGAAACAGTACCGGGTATTTCTCCTTGATTTCCTCCGTAAGCGGATTGAATAATTCCATCTGCTGCTTCAGACGGAAAATCGATGGCCCCATATGTGCAAGCAGCCCCTGGAACAGAGAAAAATCATCGGTGAGGTCCACATTCAAATTGATTGAAACATCCTTGACTACCTTTTTGATAAGATGTCCCAGAAAGATACTATCGTAAGACACAGCATCCGTTTCCTGTACTTTTGATGCTTTTAGTATCAGCGTCAGAAAATGGATGTCCGCTTCAGTGACCTGTATGGTAAGGAGCCTTTCAAGCTCTTTTGCAATCTCCTTCATTGGCCGGTACTCGCTGGAATAACGGCTTTCCATATCATTCATTTCCGTTAACGGCCAACCATTCTGAGTTCTCTGGATACACAGGCACACATGCACGACCAGGCCGATATAATCATTGTCCACCAAATTCAGCTGCTCTTTGGATAATTGCATGCCCACAGACTGATGGACAGCCTTAAGGTGCTCCGGCGGGAAAAAGCCAAGAATCGGCTCCTGAAATGAATGGCCGTTTTGCATTAAATATAAGCTTTCTATGATCTCTTCATAAAAATAAACAAGGAAAAAGCTTGCCAGCGCATGCCGCTTACTGGCTTCATCCGCTACCAGCTCCACTCCCACCCCACGCTTCCTGGTGAGGGTGATGCTGTATTTATTCAGCCAGTCCCCCAATTCATCGAGATAGGAACCCAGTGTAGTGACACTGATTCCAAGCTGTCGGGCCAGCACCTGTTTCTTAAAGGAAGGCCCTTCATGCAGCAAAATGATCAAAAGCTGCAGCTTTCGTTCTTCCGGGGTGTCATCTGTCGGACTTGCTTCCGACAATCCTTGAATCAGCCTGTAAATATGCTCGTTCTTCCCATCTATGAACAATCCATCCCCCGGTGTCCGTTTCAATTCCAGATGATATTGTTTCAGGATGCCTTCGATCGATTTCAGATTACGCTGGATCGTCCGGCCGCTTACATTCATGAATGAAGAGAGACTGTGGACGGTATGCTTGCCCGATGTTTTTACGATCAATTCTATTATGGCTTTCTCCCTTGATGTAATGAACATGTTCTCCCTCCGTTCTATTCATGAAAATTAGTGATATAATCGGCCGTAGAAATCCCCGGTCAAACAGAGCTATTATAATAACAGCCAAAACGGAAAGGCCAAAAGAACCTTTCCGGATTGGAGGTTAATTGCTATTGATGATTTCTTTTAGTTCTTTGGCGGTTTTCGCCTGTACCATCATGTCTACGTTTTCCTGCTCGGAGCAGATGACCGCAATGCTTGAAAGGATTTCAAGGTGTGTGCCGTCTTTACCTGCGATACCGAAGATCAGCTTAGCCTGTTCACCGTTGAAGTCAACGCCGCCCGGCACTTGAATTACGGTAAAGCCTGATTTGATGACTGCTTTTTTGGCATCTTCCGTACCATGCGGGATGGCTACATTATTGCCCATATAAGTCGTCGTGATGCCTTCTCTTTCGATCATTGCATCGACGTAACTGTCTTCTACATAACCAGCTTTCACGAGTGCTTCGCCGGCAAATCGGATAGCGTCTTCCTTCGTCTGAAATTCCTGGCCGATGAAGATGTTTTCTTCTCTTAGAAGATCGTCATCCCCGTCTCCCTGAGGTTCGACTCCGACTGCTTCCTTTTCTGCATCCTCGACAAGCTCATCCTGTTCTTCCGTGATGTCATTTTGCAGACTTCCAATAAGCTTATCGTATTCCGGACTAGAAAGGAAATTATCGACTGAGATGTGGTACGCATCCGGCAGTTTATTCTTCGCTCGCGGCGTCAATTCTTCCTGAGTGATGACTACCTGTGCATCAGCCGGCAGATTGCTGATCGCTGTATTCGTAACAAAGATATCGAGTCCGGCTTCCTTCACTTTTTTACGCAGTAATGACGCACCCATCGCACTGGATCCCATCCCTGCATCACATGCAAAGACAATTTTATTTACTTCACCGGGAAGTGTGCCCTGCTGTTGACTGATTTGTCCGGAAACAGAACTCTTCTTCCCTTTCATTTCTT
This sequence comes from Rossellomorea oryzaecorticis, assembly GCF_045897515.1. Lineage (NCBI taxonomy): Bacteria > Bacillati > Bacillota > Bacilli > Caryophanales > Bacillaceae > Rossellomorea > Rossellomorea oryzaecorticis. Next base: position 34,109 of record NZ_JBJOSA010000032.1, read on the forward strand.
CCATTTTCTTCGTAGCTTCTTCAATGTTGTCTTCCTGTTTCTTGCTTGATTTCAAGACAATCGCAGAAACGATGAATGACACAACCGCTGCTACAATGACAGCCGCAAAATTGGCCAGATACTTCATACCTTCAGGAGGTGTGACAGCAGCAATAGCCAGGATGCTTCCTGGCGAAGCAGGAGCAGAAAGTCCGCCGCCCAACAGAACAAGCGTAAAGACTCCGCTCATTCCTCCCAGGATGACTGAAAGAAATAGCATAGGTTTCATAAGGACATATGGGAAGTAAATCTCATGGATGCCTCCCAGGAAATGAATGATTGCTGCGCCCGGAGCGGATTGCTTTGCAGTCCCCCGGCCGAACAGCATAAATGCGAGCAATACACCAAGACCCGGTCCAGGGTTCGCTTCCAGTAAGAATAGAACCGATTGACCCGTTTGCTGTACCTGTTCCAATCCAATTGGTGAAAGAACACCATGGTTAATGGCATTATTCAGGAACAGGATTTTTGCTGGTTCGATCAAGAGACTTGTCAGCGGAAGCAATCCTGCACCGATAAGCCAGTCAACACCGGCAACCAATAGTTTTGTCAGGCCGTCAACGGCAGGGCCGATACCGAGAAACGCAAGGATTGCAAGGATTCCGCCAAGAATTCCCGCAGAGAAGTTATTAACGAGCATTTCAAACCCTGCACGGATTTTCCCTTCGATTACACTGTCAAATTTCTTGATGACATAACCGCCAAGCGGTCCCATGATCATGGCTCCGAGGAACATCGGGGTATCCGGTGCACCGACGATGACCCCCATAGTAGCAATCGCACCTACGACGCCGCCGCGCTGATCGTGCACAAGCTTACCGCCTGTATAACCGATTAAGAGAGGCAGAAGATACGTTACCATTGGCCCCACTAATTTGGCAAGGCTTTCATTTGGGAAGAAACCGGTAGGAATAAATAATGCAGTAATCAATCCCCATGCAATGAAGGCACCGATATTCGGCAAGACCATTGAACTGAGGAAGTTACCAAACTTTTGTATTTTAACTTTTACAGTTGATTGAGCCATATTTATCTTCCTTTCTAAAAAATCATTTCTTATATAATCATCATAAGTCACAGAACATTCATCAACAAGAAAGATGAAAACTAACTTTGTCACATCCCCGGCGACAAACCTATTGTTACTCAAAACCACTTATTGCATGCTTAAAGTTAGTGATTGTTTCCTTAAGTCCTCCATCTTTTCTAAACAAAAAAAACGCCCCATATATAGGACGCTTCTGATTTTTAAATTATTCAACTCAGTTTCTTCTATTAAAATAAAAAAAGACTACCATTCAGATAGTCTACTTAATATGACCCGTACGGGATTCGAACCCGTGTTACCGCCGTGAAAGGGCGGTGTCTTAACCGCTTGACCAACGGGCCTTAATGGCGGAGAAGGAGGGATTTGAACCCTCGCGCCGGTTGCCCGACCTACACCCTTAGCAGGGGCGCCTCTTCAGCCACTTGAGTACTTCTCCATATGGCTCCGCAGGCAAGATTCGAACTTGCGACCGATCGGTTAACAGCCGATAGCTCTACCACTGAGCTACTGCGGAATATTGAGATGGTGGGCCTAAGTGGACTCGAACCACCGACCTCACGCTTATCAGGCGTGCGCTCTAACCAGCTGAGCTATAGGCCCATGGAGCGGGTGATGGGAATCGAACCCACGACATCAGCTTGGAAGGCTGAGGTTTTACCATTAAACTACACCCGCAATAAAATTGGGGCGACTGATGGGAATCGAACCCACGAATGCCGGAACCACAATCCGGTGCGTTAACCACTTCGCCACAATCGCCATAAAAGTATGAAATAAATGAAAAATGGTGGCTCAGGACGGAATCGAACCGCCGACACATGGATTTTCAGTCCATTGCTCTACCAACTGAGCTACTGAGCCACACTATGTAATTGAAATGGCGGTCTGGACGGGACTCGAACCCGCGACCTCCTGCGTGACAGGCAGGCATTCTAACCAACTGAACTACCAGACCAAAGTTTTTTGCGTTAGCAAAAGAACTAACCTTGCGCCAGCAAAATATTCATCCATCCGTTACCGACTAGACGTTTATTCACTTTAACAAAATTGGTATTGCGGGGACAGGATTTGAACCTGCGACCTTCGGGTTATGAGCCCGACGAGCTACCGAACTGCTCCACCCCGCGACGATAATAAAATTTTAATCAAGTTGTGATTTTACGAATCAATATTCGTTAGAACCACCCCGACTTCAGTAAGCTTATTCAAGCTGCTGCTCAGTCGGTGCGCTGATGTGCATGCTCCAAAGATGATTCGGACGTGCTCCACCCCGCGACGATAATAAGGGTAAAAAATAAATATGGCGGAGGAAGAGGGATTCGAACCCCCGCGGGCTTTAACACCCCTGTCGGTTTTCAAGACCGATCCCTTCAGCCGGACTTGGGTATTCCTCCGTGTTTTAAAATGTGAATGGTGGACCTTGTAGGACTCGAACCTACGACCGGACGGTTATGAGCCGTCTGCTCTAACCAACTGAGCTAAAGGTCCGTATTGGTAGCGGCGGAGGGGATCGAACCCCCGACCTCACGGGTATGAACCGTACGCTCTAGCCAGCTGAGCTACACCGCCAAGAAACATTTTATATGATTTTTAGATGCTTAGCTGAAGCAAACATCATGGAAGATTATTTTACTCCACTTACGTTTCGTAAAAAATCTTGGTGGAGCCTAGCGGGATCGAACCGCTGACCTCCTGCGTGCAAAGCAGGCGCTCTCCCAGCTGAGCTAAGGCCCCATATGAAGTGGTCGGGAAGACAGGATTCGAACCTGCGACCCCTTGGTCCCAAACCAAGTGCTCTACCAAGCTGAGCTACTTCCCGAAATATGGCGCGCCCGAGAGGAGTCGAACCCCTAACCTTTTGATCCGTAGTCAAACGCTCTATCCAATTGAGCTACGGGCGC
>NZ_JBJOSA010000033.1:0-32295 GCF_045897515.1 Rossellomorea oryzaecorticis
CGTTCACGAAGGTCATTCAGAATTTCACTCCACCCGTTAGACGACTCTCTGCCCCCAATATAAAAGCCCAGCACTTCACGATGTCCTTCCGGCGAAATACCAAGGACGATGTAGACAGCTTCTTTTCCAACCGTGTCACGACGGACGTTGACAAAGAGCGCATCAAGATAAAGGGCACAATACCTCTTCTTGAGAGGACGTTTCTGCCATTCTCGAATATCCTTAAGAACGGTATCCGTTACATTCGAAATGGTACCCGGAGAATAGGACTCTCCAAGCAAACTCTTCATAATTTTGCCGACTTGACGAACTCCAACGCCGTGACGATACAATTGAATGACCAACTCATCAACAGCCACCATTCTACGTTTGTACGGTTCAAATAGTTCCGTCTGGAACTCGCCATTCCGATCCCGAGGAACATCAAGGTCTTCGACACGTCCATAAACGGTATCCAGCGTACGATGATAGTATCCATTCCGAGAATTGTCTTCTCCCACAGGTTCATTTTTTAGGACCTCTTTAATCTCTTCTTGGAGAATGAACTCCAATTTCTCTTTAAGAACTTCTCTCACGGTGGACTCTAACATACTAGAAAAGTTAAGGTTTTTTATGTTATCATTAAACATGGACAAAGGACTCCTCTCGATTATTGTGGTGATATTCAGAGAGTACTTTGTCCTTTTTCTGTTGTCTAGAAAAAGACCTTACACATACTTTTATAAACCATCGAATAATTCCATCACTTACCAAAAAAATCCCAAAAATCACACATTGCGGACGGACAAGAGAGGATCGGCATAATCACATAACTACCGGGACAGGTGTACAACGGTACTGAATGAACCGGGTTACCTGTCCCCGGCTATCGAAAGAACCGGTATGCCCGCCGCCACGCCATCTGTAAACAAAAATTGATATTAAGTTTATGTTGCAGTTTTATAATGTGAATCGACATATATGAAGGAGGTAACATCATAATGAAAAAATGGCTTTATCTCGTAACAGATTGGGTTTCGACGAAGCGGGGGATGTGGATTACGATCATTGCCTGGCTGGTGCTGATGGTCGGGTTGAGTGCTGGGCCGAGGCTTGGTGACTATAAAGTGAGTAATTTTCAATCACTGCCTGACGACGCTGCGTCCATTATCGCAGACAATAAAATTGAAGAGTCATTCCCGAATGAGCAGGGAACTCCCGGGATCCTTGTATTTCACAATGACTCAGGTGATGTGAAGATAGGTGAAGTAAATAAGATTTTAGAAGCGATCGAGGATGAAGATATTAAGGGCATTGATCGCATTGTTGATATCAGTAAGCTTCCACCGCAGGCGCTGGAAGGATTTACTTCTGAAGACGGTTCAACATTGATTGTTCCAATGGAACTTAAGAAAGGACTTGGAAACAAGGACTATTCTGAAATCAATGACAGGGCGTCAGAAGTCGGCAATAAGGCTGCGGATTCTTTTGGAGACATGGAATTTTACATCACCGGTCCCGCGGGGATCGCCGGGGATGCGACAAAACTATTTGAACAGGCGGATGTCGTCTTATTGCTTGCGACGATTATGATTGTTTTGGTGCTTTTGATTGTCATTTATCGTTCACCGCTGCTTGCATTCATCCCGCTTCTTGCAACGATCATCGTCTATCAGGTGGTGAATCAGAGTGTGGCCCTGATGGGGGCTGCGGGCTTGGAAATAAACAATTCGACGACTTCGATCATGAGTATATTGCTCTTCGCTGCCGTCATTGATTATTCCTTATTTGTGTTCTCGCGTTACCGCGAGGGGCTTTATCAGGTGGAGAGTAAATATACTGCCATGAAGAATGCCATGCGTGCCACCGGGGAGCCTGTGTTTTTTGCAGGGGGAACCGTTATGGCGGCCATGCTGATTTTATTCTTTGCTGAATTCCGTGATTACCAGAACTTTGCTCCGGTTTTCGGACTGGCGATGTTCTTCATTATGCTTGCATCGATTACGCTTGTTCCTGCGTTATTCACTTTATTCGGACGTAAGGCGTTTTGGCCAAAGGTACCGAAATATGGCGGAGAAGAAGAGTTGAAACACACGTTTTGGAAGTCGGTTGCCCGGTTTGTGGTCAGTAAACCTTGGATCAGCGGCGGATTGACGGGGATTTTCCTGGTGGTGACTGCACTAAATGTGATGAACATTGAGTTTGAGTTTGATACCGTGAAGAAATTCCCTGAGGATTTACCTTCACGGACAGGGTATGAAATTGTAGAATCCCAGTTTGATAAGGGGGAGCTTGCTCCAACTACGCTGCTCATTGAAAGCAATGAGGCTATAACGCCTGAAAAAGCAGATGAAATCAAGAACGAATGGGAGAGAATGGATGAGATCGCATCTGTCCGGAAGTCAGGGCAAACGGAGGATAACACGGCAGTGAAATACAGTGTCGCTTTATCTATGAATCCATATTCGAAAGATGCCATCGACTTCATGGAAGACCTCGTGGGCTCAACTCCTGAAATGCTCAGTGAACTTTCCGTTGATGGAGAGGCTTATTATGCAGGCGTCACGGCCAAGCTTGTGGATGAGAGGAACGTGAATAACAGGGATATCGTGACAATTGTGATCCTTGAAACGGTACTCATACTGGGTCTGTTGGTAGCCCTTACCCGTGCGATAAAATTACCTTTATATATGGTGGGAACCATTTTGCTTTCTTATGTCTCCGCGCTGGGACTGGGGATTTTCCTTGTTGATGTGTTGTTCGGTTTTGATGCCATCAGTACACGCGTCCCAGTTTATGCCTTTATCTTCCTGGTGGCCCTGGGTGTGGATTATAACATCATCCTGGTATCACGTTTTATGGAAGAAAGAAAAACGCACGGTGTCAGGAAAGGCCTTGAAATTGCGATGATGAACACTGGCGGCGTCATCTCATCTGCAGGGATCATTCTGGCTGCCACATTTGCAGCTTTGACCACGATGCCGATTGCTGATTTATTCGTTTTCGGCTTTATGGTGGCAGTGGGGATCCTGATGGATACTTTCCTGGTTCGCGGTGTGCTGCTGCCTGCAGTGATTTTGGCATTTGAAAAGGATCATCAAACCTCTCATACTAAGGGATAATAGAAATACGAAGGTTAACCGGCGTATTTGCTTATAGGAGGTCAGTATGAAAATTCTCGTTGTAGATGATGATGTTAATATCCAAAAGCTAGTCTCTATTCATTTAAGCCGGAAGGGATATCAACCACTGAAGGCGAATGATGCAGAGGAAGCTCTGGAAATCGTTGAAAAGATGGCCGTCGATTTAGCGGTGGTTGATGTGATGATGCCCGGAATGGATGGATATGAACTGACCGGGATTTTATCGGATGTTTATGACATTCCCGTCATCCTTTTGACTGCTAAAGGGCAGTTGGATGATAAGGAGCGGGGCTTTTTATCCGGTTCGGAAGATTATATTGTGAAGCCATTTGAGGTCAAAGAGCTGTTATACCGTGTTGCCGTTGTCTTGCGCAGGGTGGAGCGGGCAATGGAAATGGTTATTAGGGCAGGGAATTTGGTGCTTGACCGCAAAAACTTCGAAGTGATGATCAGTCAAGAGACGATCCTCTTTCCATTGAAAGAATTTGAATTACTGAGTATTCTTGCATCGCGGGCGCAGCGGATTGCGCCCCGGGCTCTGTTGATCGAACAGATATGGGGAATCGATAATGAAGGAAGCGAACAAACCCTAAATACACATATTAACCGGATCCGTGAACGTCTAAAGAAATATGAGGCGGGTGTCGAAATCCAAACGGTCAGAGGGATCGGGTATAAGCTAAAGGTGATCGAATGAGGACGCTGTACAGGAAATTTGTCGCAGCGACTCTCTTGATCCTTAGCATCAGTGTCATAATAGGTTTGTTTCTGACCAATTGGATATACCTGAACTCCACCAAGCAAAATATCGATTATCAAAACGTCGGGATCGCTAAAGAGATCGTTGCGAGCATAGAAGGGATGCACGGCCACCAGACTGCCCTCACTCCATATTTAGAATCAGTCGGGAAACTGGGTTATCAAGTGCTCGTGATCAATGAGGATGGGGACAAACGATTTTTCGGTGAGGAGTTTGCAAAGAAAAAGCTTTCAGGTGAAGCCCGAAAGGTAATGGATGAAAGGAAAATCTATCACGGCATGAGTGAGGATTCGAGCCAGGCCTTCATGATGGGACACTTTTCTAATGATGTACGCAATACGGTCGGTGTACCCTTTACTTCCAATGGAGAGCAGTATGCCTTGTTCATGCGCCCCAACAACAAATTGCTATTCTCTGATATTCACATGATCCTTGCGTGGTTCATTCTAGCCGTTGCTATATTCAGTATCATCGGCATGATTTGGTTTGCGAAGCATTTGATCAAGCCCATTACCCAGTTGACGGAAGCAACAAAAGAATTGACTCGTGAGAATTTCAAATATGAGTTGAACATCAGCCGCAGGGATGAAATCGGTCAGCTGGCACAAAGCTTCACCATCATGCAGCGGCAATTACAGCATAACGATGAAGCACGTAAATCCTTCATCAGCAATGTGTCCCATGATTTTCAATCACCACTGATGAATATACAGGGATATGCAGATTTAATTAAGGCGGGTGTGACCAAGGAAGAGAGCGAACAGTACCTCGGGATCATTGATGATGAATCAAAACGGCTATCCCATTTAACAAAACAGTTATTGATCATAACGTCTTTGGATCAAGAAGCCTACCCAATGAAAATTTCAAAGGTTCGGGTGGACGAACAAATCAAGCAGGCGATCCGCAGGTATCAATGGCTCATTGAGGAAAAAGAGCTCGATGTCTCGTACAATCTTGGTTCATGTATTCTCAAATACGATGCCGAACTAATGTCGAATGTATGGGATAACCTCATGACCAATGCCATAAAGTACAGCGGTCAAGGTGACAGCATCTGGATCGGCTTGGAGGAGAAAGAGGAAGAACTTGTAATCACGTTTAAGGATACCGGAATCGGAATGACACAAGACGAAATGGACCAGATCTTTGATCGCTTTTACCGTGTGGATACAGCGAGAAAGAAGGGAGGGACCGGACTTGGTCTCTCTATAGTAAAGCAGATCATTGACCTGCACCAAGGAAAGATCAATGTAAAAAGTAAAGCCGGGGCGGGAACGATCTTCACGATCACCCTTCCTGCTATATAAAGAAGGATAATGGAGGAGAAAAAATGGAACAAATTTGGAGTTTGAGATTGATACGATTTGCGGCTGTCTTTGGCATCATCGGTACTTATTTGGGGTCGCATATGGCCGGAGCGATGGACTACGCCCTCAAACCGATTCATGCCCACATCCTGCTGGTCGGCTGGCTTTCCGTTTTTGCATGGGGGATTTTCTACAAGGTATATACGGTGAAATATAAGAAGATGGTGGCAGTTCACAGCCTTTTCGGGATGGCAGGAGCTCTCGGATTGACGTTGGGAATGTGGATGTACAACCTGAATCCATTTCAACTGAATGAAACACTCATCACTGTGTTTTTTATAGTAGGGGGGACATTGCTCCTGCTGGCCTTTCTATTGTTTGCCGTGGTTACTTTCATGGTGGAAAGAAAAACAGTATAGGATCAGCTCCATTCCTATCAATTGCTGTCTGAACGACGATTTTATGTTTAGTATTTCACAAACCAGGATAAACCCTCTATATGACTTAACCATATAGGAGGCTTTTAAAATGGGAAGACTCAATCAAAAAATCACCGTGATCACAGGGGCTGCGACCGGAATCGGGGAAGCCACTGCCAATGTTTTTGCTGAAGAAGGGGCTGTGGTCATCTGCGCGGATGTGGATGAATTCCAGGTGAGGAAGACGGCTGAAGATATTAAATCTAAAGACGGAACGGCAGAAGCCTATCACCTTGATGTATCGAGCGAGGAGAGTGTGAAGAAGTTTGCCGAGTATTTGAAGGATACGTACGGAAAGATCGATGTGCTATTCAACAATGCAGGTGTGGATGAACAGGGCGGGAAGGTCCATGAATACCCGGTCGAGCTCTTTGATAAAATCATTGCAGTCGACCTGCGTGGCACGTTCCTCGTCAGTAAATACCTGATCCCGCTTATGCTTGATAACGGAGGAAGCATCATTAACAACGGTTCGATGTCCGGTCATGCAGCCGACCTTGACCGTTCTGGTTATAATGCAGCAAAAGGCGGTATCATCAACCTCACAAAAGCGATGGCAATCGATTACGCACGCCACGGGATCCGGGTTAACTCCCTGTCTCCAGGAACGATCGAAACCCCGCTTATTGATAAACTCGTCGGAAGCAAGCAGGACGACATGGGGCAGAAATTCAGGGACGCCAACAGATGGATCACCCCGATGGGCCGCCTCGGCAGTCCGCGAGACATGGCCACCGTCGCCCTGTTCCTGGCATCGGATGACAGCGCATATGTGACAGGAGAAGACATCAAGGCGGACGGCGGCATCATGGCGTATACGTGGCCCGGTAAGATGTTGATTGAAGAGGAAGAGTGGAAGAAGGATACGGAATAAAATAGTAGAGTGCGGCTCCTTGTCTTTTGGCAGGGAGCTTTTTTCATGCGGGATAGAATGATTTTGGAAGATTATGGTTTAATTATCAGAATAGTCATGATATAATCACCCGTAAAGCAGAGAAAGGGGACACCACATGATTAAGATCATTTATCTCAACCCATTTGATCATTAGAGTGCTGTCTGCGCTTGGAAGCCTCCTTGATTTTTACTAGTACATATAACGTCTAGTAAAAAATGCTGGGAGGATCAAATATGAATAGACAGTTGACGATTTTATTGATTGGAAGAATCATAACGAATTTTGCGGACAGTTTTTATATGATCGCGACCATTTGGTATGTGAAATCATTGACGGCTTCACCGCTGCTGATTGGATTGACCAGTGCAGTGGCGATTCTGCCGGTCACGATACAATTCCTGTACGGGCCGGTGATCGATCGTTTTTCAAAAAAGACCATTCTATACGCAGCCATGTTCGGGCAGGGGGCACTGGTAAGCGTCATTTCGATCCTTTATTACTCCAACATCCTTTGGCTGCCAGTGCTGTTTCTGATGATGTTCATGGCACTTTCCTTATCAGAAAGTACATATCCGACAGAAAGTGCATTAATCGAGCGGCTTGCACCAAAGGAAAAACTGACTAAGGTGAACGCCATCTTTTCTTTTTCCTATCAGACTCTTGATATCATTTGTGATGCGGTTTCAGGCATTCTGATTGCATTCGTCGGACTTGGTGTCGTTTATATTACGAACAGCTTTCTGGTGGTGATGACCGGTCTAATTTTCCTTGTATATCTGAAGGTACCTAAATCTGAGAAGGAATCTGAAGTCTCTACATTAGGTTTCTTCCGGCAGTACAAAGAAGATTTCATAGAGGGTTTCGGGGTCGTCAAGTCGAAGCGCAGGCTGTTAAGCATCATGTTCGGAGTGATGGGGATGAATCTGATGGCGACCATGGGACTCGCCATGCTCCCGGTCATCTCGGATACATCCGCAGAATACGGATTCTGGCTGACCGCCATATCCGTCGGCACCCTCACCGGGACCGTCCTTTCAAGCAAGGTGGAAAAGATCTCGCTCAACCGGATATTGCCCCTTGTGGCCGTCTGGGCAGGCATATTCTGGCTGCTGGCTTTCGCTGTCAGGGACGCCCGGTTCCTGCCGTATCTGTTCTTCGCCTTCTCATGGGCGGGGATCGGTATCTTAAGCATCTATATACAGACGATGATCCAGGTCAATCTGCCAAGAAACCATGTCGGCATCGGATTTGCCTTCATTTCATCGCTGCTGGGCTCGCTGAGTCCCCTCGGTTTCTTCCTGGGCGGATTGATTGGTGAACTGACTTCAGGGATGTTCCTGGTGGGCATATCTGGAACAGGGTATCTTGTGTTCTCGATTTACTTCCTGGTGAATCCAAAATTGAGGACGTTGAATGAACCTTTGAATGTCAGGTTTGAAGAATCGGCTTGATGGATTGCGGGTAACTGGATTCCGTGAAATAGGATTAATAATAGGGTATAAAATCGCTCTGGTTTTATACTCTATTTTTCTATCTATTATCTTTATATTTGAAAGTGAGGTGGGAATGATGGAGAAACTCTTAGATGATTTTACAAGTATGCATAATGAATTCATCAATGATTGGGCCAATGCAATGAGTACAGGGGACACCACCTCAATTGAAAGAATGGCAGCTGATTATTATGTAGCATTTTTTAAGAGTGGAAATGAAAAGCCACTTTATTTTACAAGAGAAGAAGCCATAAGTGGGATGAAACAATCGGTCACTCATTTCTTGGGTGCAGAAAAGAAGTTTGAAAATCGAGTGATCAGGCTGAGAGATGAAGGAAATGCAGTCGTATTTTATGAACAATTGATAGTAAGAGATGAAAAAGTCCTGGCTCGATTATTTACGATTGAAAATTGGAACTTGGACAATGGAAGATGGGTGGTTAAGAGGAAGATAGAAGAAGCCATTTAGCAGATTTTGGTGTTTTTTAAACATAAGTTGGTTTTCTGGCTATTAACTATACGGGTTGGGTAGTGTTATCGAGGGTATTATCTGGTCATGGATTGTGTTTATTATCAAAACCGGCCAGCTTATTATCAAAAATCAGGATATATTATCAAAAACATGAATACACAGTGAATAATACAAAGGGGGGTATTTATTTATCGAGGTCATTTCCCCCCAATTAATTTGTCCCAAGTCCCATCAGCAACGCGCCACAACCTGTTGGAGCCAGGCCGCCCACGACCTAACAAATCACTTTTCCTTCTTATAAAACCGCCTGGCTTTAGCACGATTGCCGCAATCGGCCATGGAACACCAGCGGCGGCTCCGGTTACGGCTCGTATCAAAGAATAACCATCCACATGGATCTCCCTCGCATTGTTTCACCCGTTCAAGATGGTCTTTCGAAACGAGTAAATCTACGGCAGACTGGAAGATTGGAGGGAGCATCATATCCAGGTTATCCCCGGCGTAATCGAACTTCATTGTGAACTGATCCTTTTCATGGATTACCTGAAGCTTTCGGTAGAAGCTGCTCACAAATTCATTGAAGCGATCCAGGTCTTTCTCAAGCGGCGATGTGTCCTCCGCAATCGATTTGAAGATGCGATACATCACTTCCCGCATCTCAACTGCCAGTTTCAAAACACCCCCGGCTTCAGCCGGTTTTTCCTCCGCTTTTAAAAGAAGGGCTTTTGCTTGTTGTCCGTTCAAGACTCGGGCATGGATGCACCAGTCGACCAATTCTGCATAACCCGTAAACCATTCCCGCCTTTTTTCTGCACTTTCCCGCCAACTGAGGGTATTGATGAAATCCATACACAGCCGTTCTCCGACCATCATATAAGGGTTCGTTTCTGACATGTTCAAAACTCCTTTTCTATAACCATCATAATACATATTGACAGTTAGAAACAACCGGGTTAAACTATAACCGTCTAAAGTGATTTTAGTGGTTAGAACAAATTCAGGAGGGACAGAGATGAACAATCCGATGTTGGCAGCTGTTGAAACTTTGTTGAAGGAAACATTTGAGGGACCTGGTGAAAATGGAAGCTGGTACACCGAATCAAAGCCGGGTAGCGGTATAATCGGAACGCTTGAGAAACTGTCGTCAGAGGAAGCATCGATCTCAGTTAACGGGACGACAATCGCCGCCCAAACGGACCATACCCGCTATTACCTGTGGGTTGCGAACTCCTATTTGAATGGGGAAGAGCCAGAGAAGGATTGGGGTGCATCCTGGAAAATCACTGACGTTGATAAAATGACCTGGGAAAGATTAAAAAAAGAACTTCAACAAGAATCCACAACATTGCTGAAAAAGGTTGATTCACTTGACTCCTTGGATGAACAGACATCGAATGGCCTGTTGGGAGCGATTGCCCACTCCGCCTATCATCTCGGTTCGATCCGTCAAATGATTAAAGGGATTTAAGACAGTAGTCAAACAGAAGCATAGAAAAGCTCCAGGGAATCATTCCCCGGAGCTTTTTAGGGATTAGTATACCCCAACTGCATCCCATGCTGCTTTTACAGAGTTATAAGTCGAGCTTCCGCTTCCATACAGGTCCGCTGCTGATTGAAGAAGAGCGGCACGTGCGTAGCTGAAATTGCTTGTCGGCGTTAAATAAACCGTCAATGCGCGGTAGTAGATCTTTTCTGCTTTTGCTTTACCGATGCTTTGGATTGTGTTGTATGCTGCTTTGTTCGGGATACCTGAGTTCGTATGAACGCCGCCATTATCAGAAGATGTATTGATATAGTCATTCATATGAGCCGGCTGTCCATATTGAGGCGGATTGGATAAGCTGCGCAGGGCATCGCCTGATACTCCCGGTGTATAGACATCTTCACCCATCAAGTAATCGCCGGAATCAAGGAAGTATCCGAATACGTCAGAGAACGATTCATTCAGCGCGCCTGATTGATATTGATATTGAAGACCAGCTGTTCGTTCCGTCACTGCGTGGGTCAGCTCATGTGCGACAACGTCAAGGGCTCCTGAAAGGGAAGTGAAGGTCGATCCGTCGCCGTCACCGTATACCATTTGGGATCCGTTCCAGAAAGCATTGTTATAGTTGCTGCCGTAGTGCACAGTGGAGCGGATGGTTGCGCCATTATTGTCAAAACTATTGCGATTATGTGTGTTTTTATAATAGTCATAGACTTTACCCGCGTATGCATGGGCATCAACGTCAGCAGCTTGGGAATAGGCTGTCCAGGCGTTGTTGCTGTCTACTGAATAGTTACCCGGCAGGCTCGAACCGTTATTGGCAGTGCGTGTTTCAATGACACCGTTCATTGGTTTGGTGACGTCATATAAATAATAAGTACCGTTTGAATAGTAAGTATTTAACGATTTGTAATCATCCAGCAAGCCATATCCATACCCTGTGGTCCCTGCGTCCGTCACCGCATTGACTGCTTCGAGAACATGGCCGTCTTCAGCGTCGACGAAGATCTGCCAGTTGGCACCGTAAGGCTTGATGAATTGAAGCTGAACTTTGTAAGCGAGGTTGAATTCGCCGTCTTTTTCATGAATGACCAGGTCATTTTTCACTGTCGTATTTTTGATATCACTCTTAGGTCCTGCCACATTTTGATTATCTGTAACCGTATCGCTTTTTGATAGGTTGATATGTTTCCATGCAAGGTCAGACGCAGCATTTTTGGAAATGGAGGATTTGGTCTTTGTTACCTTTTTGGCTGCTTTGTCATATAGCTGCCCGGTAGCACCCGTCACTTCATTCTCTTTATTTGTATGAATAATGAAGGTGGCCCCGTCGATTGGCACCCCTTTGATCGTTTGAGAAAAACGATAGTGGGTGGATCCAAGCTCATCCGTCGTTTTTTCGATGAGGGTAAGCTCGGAATGAGGATCGATTTTGAACAACTCTTTATTGGCCTTCATGAATTTCTTTACATCTTTTTCGTTCTTTACAATACCTTTTGACAGCTTACCGGATAGGAAGTCCGGACCTTTTTTATCTATAAGTTTTTGATGGATGTCCATATTGGAAGTGATAGAATCCGTAGATGATTGCGCGAATGTTGTTCCACTAAAGGATGCACTGAATACAAGGGATGTTCCTAATGCTAAACTGACTAATTTTTTCTTCGACATAATTACAATTCCCCTTTTTTATAATGTAATAGAGAAATAGCTATTTCTTTTAGCTCCGGCAGCTAATTTGAATTCTAGTAAAATAAACTTGATAAGACAATGAAAATTATGGAAATAGTAAGTTAATTTAGAATATTTACTATTTTCCGTTTCCGCTTTTGCGTAAATGGAAGGAAGGATTCTTTGATTTTCTCCTACTTTTAACAAAGATTATTTTTTTAGGCATATTCGACAATTTTTTCTATATATGAATTTGTATTCCTATTATAATGGGAAATTAGAAATCTTAGATGTCAGGGGATGACCTCGATGGTGGACCAGCAGAAAAAAACTCAGAGAGCATGGCCCTGAGTTTATTTTGATAAATATGATTTAAGCAAAACTATTTTTCTGTACATGTCTTTAAAAAGAATCGAGCGGTCTTCCAATATGGTCACATAATCCTTGTGAGGTTCCACCAGCTTTTCGAAATTCCTCCCAATGTCCGTGCCCAGCACTCTAATTACCGGTCTAAGCAGCTTTTTATAGATGGGCAGTTTGTTCCCTTTTGGAGAGAACTTATCAAAAATGACAATTTTGCCATCCGGTTTCAAGACCCGTACGATTTCCCCGAAACACAGGTTTTCATCAGGAACAACCGATAAGATCAGGCTTGCCACCACCAAATCAAATTGATCATCAGCAAAGGCCATATCTTGTGCATCCATCTTTAAAAATTCGATAGTAGAATGGTTGAATTTTTCCCGTGCCTTCTGAAGCATCGCCTCTGAGTAATCGATAGCCGTGATATCAAATTTATCAATATCCACTAACTCCAAATCTGCGCCGGTACCAACCCCTACAAAAAGAATTTTCTGCCCCTCGTCTTTAAATATCCCATCACTGAAAATCTGTTTGCGTGCCTTAAGAAATAACCCGGAATTGAAAAGCTGGTCGTATAAACCAGAACCGAGTCTGTAGATGAATTTGTTCCAGGGGTTGTTCATTTGTCACCTCTTTTTCCTTCATGATTTGGTTCATGTCCAGTAAGTTTTTGCAAAACATCCCCTTCGCTCTAAATTGATTCCTCTATGATTACAATAACATAAAATTTACCAAAAAATGTCTTGAGATATGAAAAACGAACACCGGCTTTCCCGCCGTTGTTCGTTTTCTTTTTAATGAAGAGTTTAGAAACGTTTCCGATTAATCATTTATGATTAAGATAGGGGACTGACCGCCGCTGCCTCCACCATAAAATTCAATTTGATTTTGAGAAAATCCTGGTGTGGTCACCGCTTTCAATCTGAATTGTGTTTTTCCATTTTTATTGATTTGGGTCAAAGAAGCACCTGACAGCTTGAGATCAATATAACCGGATGCTGGAGGGGATTGGAAGACAGATGCGTTACCCAAACTGGCAAGTGCTGAGTAATCGCTTTGCTCAATCCCGGCAGCCCCGAAGGTTCCATTTTTTATATCGGCAGAAATAGATGAAACCGTGCCGGCAACAGACTTAATGTAGAGGCGGATGGTGGCCGATTGGATGGCGGTCTGTCCCAATTGGCTCGTATCGAATGACAGAATTCCTCTGTACGTATCCGTGTTATACATCCCCTTGTCACCGACCTTGATGTCCCCGGTCCCTATGCTATCTGCTGTTAACTGTCCGGCGAAACCGTCTTCTGCGGAAATGGACGAAATCGTGACGCCTTCACTTGGAGGGGAGGATTCATCGATCACATAGATTTCCTGTTTGATAGTCTCTGAATTACCTGAAGGGTCAAGACTGAAGTAACGGAGAATGGTATCATCGGTGATTTGGATCGGTCCTGTGTATAAGGCAGATTGAATGGTCGGATCTGATCCGTCCGTAGTGTAGTAGGTGGAAGCTTCTTCGTTGGTTTGAAGTGTGACCTGGACCGGTGCGTTATACGTGCCTCCTTCGGGAGAGGCCGAAGTAACCGGCGAAGTTGTGTCATTTTCTCCACCGCCTCTGTCAGTGAAGGAGTCAAAAAACTCCCACATCATCCGGCTCGCATCCGGACCTTGCGGATCGGTGTAGCTTCCCTGTGAACTCCCGCCGGACCAGGCGTGGCCCATACCCTGTATTGTCACTTTTCTCATCCACACACGTCTGTCCAAGCCTTCGAAATCACTGACGTTGTAGCTTCTGCCTCCGGATACAACGGCGTTAACCGTCCGTTCGGGCTGGTCATCGATCCAGCCGTCAGCTATTCCGTTCTCTGCTAAATCATTGGTGGCAGCCCACTGCGAAATGACCTGATTCCCGTTTACAGGATAGACCGTGTAATCGGATGTACCATGAAAAACAATGACAGGCATAATCTTTGCCCGACTGCTCATTGCCTGGTAAGCAAGGTTCCCCTGCTGCACAGGACTCGGCCCGCCGCTTGACATCGCGGTGAAGGCACCTGTCATACTGGTTGCAGCTTTATATTCCAGACCGGCACCGACACCAATGCCGGAAAAGAGATCAGGGTACGCGGCCCCCATGATGACACTCATCGCAGCACCTGCTGAAAGCCCCGATGCATAAACCTCATCTCCCTGGATTGAATAGGAACTTTTAACTTTGTTCACCATACCCGC
Organism: Rossellomorea oryzaecorticis; assembly: GCF_045897515.1. NCBI lineage: Bacteria > Bacillati > Bacillota > Bacilli > Caryophanales > Bacillaceae > Rossellomorea > Rossellomorea oryzaecorticis. The sequence continues at coordinate 14,282 of NZ_JBJOSA010000033.1, forward strand.
TATGACAGCAGGCTCACCGCTTCCACGAGCCTGATGGGCGGATTCAAACCAGTTCCAGCACTTATTTGAATTCGCGCTGCTCGTTTGCTCCGGATAAAGGACCAGAAACCCTTTTTCATCGGCCAGTGTGTTCATCCGCGTGCCTGCGGCAAATTGATTCGCATCCTGAGTGCACCCATGAAGCATGACATACAAAGGATAACTTCTGCTTGCATCATACCCATTTGGAACATAGAGCTTATAAGGCTTAGCGCCATAAGAACCATCAAGAAACTGACCTGCTGCCGCCGCCGGACCCGGAAACAATACACATGCACTTATTAGCATCAAAGCAACCATCGTCAAACACAACCGTTTAACCTTCATAAAAATGAATCAACTCCCTTCTCTTGATAGTAGAAGCTTAAAGGAGTGGAGTTACAAACGAGTTACAGAAGAGGGGGATATAGTGCTGGCCGGCAGTCATGCATGGTGAAATAAAGGGGATGATCCCTTTTTGAAGAATACATATATAAGATCATTCACTTAAATGGAGGAAACCAATTGAATAAACTCAAAAACAACGGTTACGAATTCATGGATTTTTTGCGCATCAACGAAGAAGAAATGAGTACATACAGACCGCTTGCCGGTTCTTTTGCAGTAGTGAAGTACGGGGGGAAAGTTCTCATGTGCTATAACGTATGGCGTAAGCAGTGGGAATTGCCGGCAGGACGAAGGGAAGGGGTTGAAACCCCAAAGGAATGCGCCATGCGGGAACTTTATGAAGAAACGGGGCAAGTGATAACCGACATGGAGTTCAGTGGTCTTTTAAAATCGAAGAATACTAAAAATGGGGACGTCAAATACAATCCCGTGTATGTAACAGTCATTGAAGAAATTCAGCCATTTATCGAGAATGAAGAAACATCCGAAATAAGGCTTTGGGATTTAAAAGAAGAAATAGGCGATCTTGATATGGTTGATATCAGGATATTGGATTTTGTGTGATAGTGGGATCATTAAATCAAAGGGGAAGTATGGCGTAATGAAAAGTGAGAAAAGTAACAGAAAATGGAGCCAAACGAAGTCCAATAAATATAAACAATATTTTTGGTCCAGGTTCCCCTTCTTATTTATCCCTTTATCAGTGGTGTTCTTTTACTCAGAAGACATCATGGAACAAGGATTTTCGGAATGGGAAGACCTTGGCCGCCTCATCCTACTCTCGATCCTCCCTGCACTGGTCGTGAGTGCATTCATTCTTTCAGTGAGATGGCGGTTAAAAGTGAAGCAGGACGGGTCGAGGGGACAGGTACCGTGACCCACGTTAAAAAAGGGGTCCGCAAACGAAAATTGACCATCTTTTTAATTGGATTATAGTCAATTATTCTATTTTAATGTCAAAATTGCTTTGAAGGGACAAAAGTAGGGTTGTAACCCGGGGTATTATAGGGGCTTGAATGTCTTTTATTATCAAAAATGGCAGTCTTATTATCAAAAAAAGGATATATTATCAAGAACCACCCATTTATTATCAAAAAAAAGAAATATATTATCAAAAACATAATATTCATCCTCTCTATACCCAGTGGTGTATCTTGTATTCTGCTACTCGATAACTGCCCGATTGCTCGGGAGACAGGGACAAAAACGGCGCCTATTACCAAGCAGGCAGCCGTTCCGCTCCAAACGGTGGGTGTACTGTACTTTCATGTGATTGAAGTATTCAGAACGCAATGAGGCTCTGGTGGAGCAGCTTCCTGAGGAATGCAAAAGGAGTATCCCCGGCCGTCAAATGTCGCCACGTGTATCGGGGTGAAGCCAAAGTTGGCTAGCTTCATCACAAGATTTATCATTTCCAAGGTCAACAATCTCATTCCCATGAGGTCAGCTTGGTCTTTGCCGCCGTAAATGCAGCAGCAGAAGTTGAATTTAATGAAAAAAACGCTGGGAAAAGAGATAAAAGTCAGTTTAATTGATCAAGGCTTCATAAGAGCTGTCCCACCCGAATGGCCGGCTCTTTTTCGTACGCTCTTTTCCGAAAAATATTTCTATTATTTTACAAAAATATGTTAAACTATCCAAAGGAATTTATTTCATGATGGAAGGGGAAATGTGCAAAATGGAATTCAGGGGTTCAAGTGCGTATGATCAGGAAGATTTCTTTTCAACCTATATGAAACGAAGGGATCGGAAGGACAGCCCTAATAATGCAATCGAGGGGCCGATCACCGATGAGCTTTTGAGCAATGTCCAAAATAAAGAAGTCCTGGACCTCGGATGCGGGGATGCCGTTTTTGGCAGAGAATTATTGGATAAGGGCGCTGCCTCCTACACCGGAGTGGAGGGTTCTGAACAAATGGCGGCCGCAGCCAGGCTGAATATGTCCGGTAAAAATGGGACCATCATCCGCGAGACCATGGAATCATATCATTATCCGAAGGAATCTTTCGATATCATCACCTCCCGTTTTGCCATCCATTATGTTCCGGACATCGAAACATTGTTTCAAGACATACATAAAGCATTGAAGAAAAATGGGCGGTTTGTGTTCAGCGTGCAGCACCCTCTCACTACTTCGTCGTTTGTCAGCAAGAAAACGGGTGATAAACGCGGGAACTGGATTGTGGACGATTATTTCCTTGAAGGGGAAAGAAAAGAACCGTGGATCGATCAAGTGGTGGTCAAATATCACCGGACGATCGAGCAATATTTTCGGACGCTGTTGTCATGCGGTTTTACCGTCAAGGATTTGCGTGAAGGGACGCCAATGCGCGAACACTTCAGCAGTGAAGAAGAATTTGTGAGAAGGCAGAGGATTCCGGTTGTGCTTGCTTTTTCTTGCATCAAATAAGATTTGCGGTACACATATCAGAGGAGCGGAAGGCGGCAGGGCTGCCTTCCGCTTACTTTAAAGGAGCGACGGCAATGCTTCTGAATAGAACGAGTAAGGCAGACATGAGTCCTCTTAAAAAATCAGTCTTGCAAACAGGGAATCTGCTTTTTTGGATGATTGGTATTATATTTCTTTTTATATTGGGTAATTTGCTCCTTAAGATCAATACATATGGATTTGAAAGTGGCGTGAAGAGCACGGCCAATACACTGGAGATCTTTTCTAAGCCACTGGTTTCACCGCTGAAATGGTCGTCACAACAGGAAACCGGAATTCATCATTTAATTGTGAACATGATAGTTTTTTGTACTGTTTTCACCTTTGGATTCTAGGTGAGGCAGTATTTTAAAGTGGCAGGTGTGCTTCTGCTGCTGGTGTTTTTCATTGCTTCAGGCATTTGGTATTACGTATATTTTTTAAGTTATGCGGTGATTTAGATTCTAGAGAGAAAGCCTGGTGTCCGAATGATAAATAAGATTAGAGAACTTCCCGAAAAGGCTGCCTTTACAATAGGCTTGTCAATGATCTTTGTTTGTCCAATCGTATTGCTTTTCATCCCGGTGGATAAATGGATGACGATCGCCTTTCAGGGTATTGTCGGATTTATTTCTATCCTATTTATCCTGAGTGCGGCGGAAAAGAGGCATGCACGATCTGCTATTGATAAAAGAATGACGATTGAGATGAGGACCTTGACTCCTATCACTACATAGTATAAAATGTTCTTAATTTTCAATACTGTCGGCTATGAAGAGAAGAGTAGTTGGGATCGGTTATTTTCAGAGAGCTCCGGTTGGTGGGATGGAGTAATAATGATCTTAATGAAAAAAGGCTCGGAGCTCCGCACGGATCCAGGGTTTCCCTGGTGATACTGCGACGGGATCTCCCGTTACAGAGATAGGGTATACTCAACTATTTATATTTTGACGTACCCGAAGAGGTTGGTATGGCGACATATCAATAAACTGGGGTGGTACCACGGAGCATAATACTCTCGTCCTCAAGATGATGAATCTTGGGGGTGGGAGTTTTTTTGTTTTTAAATAGATTGAGTGTGATAAAAAACCAAAGAACGGAGTGAACGGTATGAGTATCGAGCAGACAGAAGGCAGACTGAAAAAGGCACAAGCGATGAGAATGCAAGGAATAGATGTATATCCGGAAAGGTTTTCCATTAATCATGAACTTGCAGAGGCAGTTCGGCTTGAAGATGGTATAACAGGAGTCAGAGCAGCGGGAAGAATCATGGGAATCAGGAACTTCAAGAAACTGGTGTTCATTACAATCTCAAATATACATGGCAGTCTGCAGCTTCTACTCAAGAAGGATGAAGTGGGAGAGGGTCCGTTTGAACACTTTCAAAATTTGGTGGACATCGGTGATTTTATCGGTGTGGAAGGAAGCATGTACACCACGGGGGCAGGAGAGAAAACGCTGCGGATCGAGCATTATGTTTTCCTCGGCAAAGCGTTGAGGAGTCTGCCAGATAAATGGCATGGGCTGAGCAACATAGATGTCCGTTACAGGCAGCGTTACCTGGACCTGATGATGACCAGTGAAACCCAAAGCCGCATGCTGTCCAGAAGCAAGATGGTCCGCGCTATTCGCCGATTTTTTGAAGATCATGATTTCATTGAAGTGGAAACGCCAATCCTGCAGCATACCTCCTCCGGTGCACTGGCGAAACCATTCAGGACCCATCACAATGCGCTGGATTCGGAACTGAACCTCCGGATCGCACCGGAAACATATTTGAAAAGGCTGATCGCAGGCGGTTTTACCAAAGTATTAGAATTCGCAAAGTGTTTCCGGAATGAAGGAATCAGTCCCCAGCATCTTCAAGAGTTCACGATGGTCGAGGGATATGCAGCCTTCTGGAACTATGAAGACACGATGAAACTCATGCGTGAGATGGTGCTGTATGTACTTGAACACACTTTTGGAACAACCACAATTCATTTAAACAGCCAGGCGATTGATTTTTCCCAGCAGTGGGAAGCTGTTTCCTTCAGGGAGTTGATTCAGCGGGAAACAGGGATTGATATTAGCCTTTATCCAACCTCAGAAGAATTGCTTCTAGAGACCCGCAGGAGAAACGTCGAGCTTGAACATGACGATATTCATTCGCTAGGAAGAGGAAATTTGATTGATTTGCTTTATAAAAAAACATGCCGGCCAAAGCTGATCAAACCCACATTCCTGATCCAGCATCCAATCGATCTCTCACCACTTGCGAGGGCAAATGACGAAGACCCGGCACTTACCGACCGGTTCCAGCTGGTCGTGAACGGGGCCGAAATCATCAATGCATATTCAGAACTCGTCGATCCAATTGAACAAAGAAAACGGTTGGAGGAACAAGCCATCCTTAAGAGCAATGGAGATTCAGAAGCGATGGAAATGGACGAGGAATACCTGACCGCCATGGAATACGGGATGCCGCCCATCTCAGGATGGGGATTCGGCATTGAGCGTTTGCTGATGGTATTGACGGACAGCGATACGATTAAGGATTGTGTGTTATTTCCGTTGACTAGGAAGTTGTAATTTGATGAATTGGGCTGGTATTGGCTGGATTGTGAGTGGGTCGTGGGGACAGGTACCGTGACCCATTCTAAATTGGTGTTGAAGGTAAAAGGGAGCTGTATATTTTACTCGAATTTCACTAAGTTTTAGGGAATATCGAATTAAATGATCAGGTTAGTCCAAAATAACAGGGAGTTCATGCGACCATAGCGGGTATTATTGGTACTCTGCTTGTTTATATTATCAAAAATGCCACACTTATTATCAAAAATCTGGATATATTATCAAAAACCAACAATTTATTATCAAAAACAAAAATATATTATCAAAACTTATTTTCAATGCCTAAAATACCTAGCAAGGTATAAGTGTATAAGGAGTAGGAATCCAAAAAAGAGATGGTTAAAATAGTTGAAAAGAGCCGGTTTCTCATATAGAGTGAGAAACCGGCTCTTATCTAATCTATGACATAAAACGAATCGAAGAATAACCAGAGTGCGGGTGCTGTGCGGAGCGTTCCTGTTTGTAAACGGCCTTCAGTTGAGGTGTTGAAAGGGTTTCTAAATCCTGTTTTTCCTTCACCATGGAGTCTTTGAGCATTTGATAAATTCCTTTGTTCTGATTGAGTGAGGCTTGATTTGCCATCATTTCCTTCCTCCTCTAAGAAAAGAATTCTCGAAAATATAGGGTCGGGGTAAAGTTTATATTATCATAATGCCTATAAACCTTATCTGTCAAGTTGGGATTAGAGCGGGCAAATTGAAATGCAACTTGCTAGAAGCTCTTGATTTTACGGCCCGGTACCTTCTGGAAATATGATAAAGTATTGGTAAACGAAATGCTGGTGGGAAGGGAACTCGATCATTATTCCCTGTAGTGATCGGTGTTTGGGTAGAAGGGTAAAAGAGAAACCCTTGTAAAAGAAACCGGCAGCGAAAAGTATGTGGTCACGTTTAAGGAGAACTGGGACACAGGCACCGAGAAAGGGGAGTATTCCCTATCTTATAAGGTGGAGTGTGGAAGTTCGACAATAACGGATAGACCGGGGATATGCCGCCATACTATAAAACTTCTAAGTCATTCAGGGGTGAGCAGATGGAAATTTTTATGCTGAATGCGATTGTTATCTTTTTACTTGTTTTGTTATCGATCGAAGGATTATTAAGGAAAGTACATAAGTCGAATACAGAAATCCTAAAGGAATTGCGGGAGTTAAATAAGGAATGAAGGTTATTCACATAGGAGGGATATCATGAGCAGCTTGATAAGATACAATCTCTTCTTATTTGTCCTGTTTACTATTTTGTTATACTTTGCAGTGAGCTGGGTCCAGCTGTTTGGCGCTTATACGCAGCTTTTCAACATTTTTACGATTATCGTGCTCCTTGTTCTGGGAATTTATTACCCGCGTTTCAGCAAGGGGATCAGTGAGCGGATAGTCAGGAAAACTAAGATTATCTGGACGGCTGGGTTTTTAGTTGTATTGGCTGGGGTGAAGGCCGGTAGTTCAGTTATCAGTGATGGTATCTTTTATTTACTGTTTATCATTACCGGGGTGTTTTTGGTTATGAATCTTAAGAAGTGAGCGACGGTGGTTTATTTTTCTAGGGCGCGGTACCTGTCCCCATGGCTCCTCCAATGACTTCTATTGCGTATTTTTTGTGGGTATTTCGTAGGGTTTCGTTGTTTGTAAAAGGAAATATAGGGAAGGGTGTAGAAAAAGCTATAGGAATAGGCATATTTAAGAAAGCGTTTTCTTTATATGAGAGGGGACGTTTTACTTTTGGTTTGAATCGAAACCGGTTTCGCTGTTGAACCGTGATGCACATCTTGAGGTTCTGCTGCATAGGAAAATCTTTTTATAACAAAAAACGAATGCGGTTTCGTAATTGGGCGATGGTGCTAAGAAGGAATTAAACCCTTCTTCACATATACAAACAAAGGGAGGAAACAAGGAATGCGAAACAAAGTGGTGATGGTGATGCTTGTGTTGGGGCTGGCGTTATCTGTTGTACTGCCTGCGGGGGCAAAGGGGCCGGTCGGCAGCGGGGATGAGGCGATGTTGAAGCGCTGGGAGGAACGAGGAATCTTCAAAGGGATAGGAAAACTGAAGAAAGATCCTCATGAGGCGTTGTCCAGGCTGGAATTTGCGGCACTTATTCATAGGTTGGTTGGCAATGGGAAGGAAGAAATGCCTTCAAATAAGGCGAGTATCTTGAAGTATGCGAAGGAGCTTGGATATTGGGATGAAGTGTTCGGTGAAGGAGCAGATGCCAATTCGGCTGTGAAGAAGGAAGAAGCCCATGAGGTTGTTGAGTTTTTGCTGCCGGGCAGCGGGTCCGTTCCTGGTGAGGATGGCAGTCAGCCGCTGAAGCTGATGGATGCAATTCAACTGTTCAACGATAAGGCGGAAGGTTTTTACCATAAGGCTGGTGTGTACTCGGGCGAGACCGTTAAGGGGAATGCGCTTGTTAATCAAGGAAATGTAACACTCCAGGATGTAAAGATCAATGGTGATCTTTACATAACAGCCGGCGCTCAGACGGGGAATGTATTGTTGAAAAATGTACGTGTCGATGGGAAGGTTTATATGGATGAGAAGGTCCAGAATCAAGTACGTTCCGAAGGATCAAAGCTTGGACAGGTCACGGTGTATCAGGCCGGTACGACTGAATCGGACTGGACGCTGGTGTGGTCTGATGAATTCATTTCGAATGAAATCGATCCAGAGAAGTGGACGTATGATATCGGGAACTGGATGGTGGATGAAAACGGGAAGGGAATCTCTCCCGGGTGGGGAAATAATGAGCTTGAATATTACACGGATTCCCCTGAGAATTCGTTCATCCGTGAAGGAAATCTTGTGATTAAGGCAAAGAAGGAAAGAAGACCGATCACCGATGAGTTCGGATCGTATGATTATTCTTCTGCCAAGCTCAAGACGAAGGGCTTGTTTTCTAAAAAATACGGGAAGTTCGAGGCACGGATGAAGCTGCCTGAAGGTCAGGGATTCTGGCCGGCATTTTGGATGATGCCTGAAGATAGTGTGTATGGTAATTGGCCGACTTCCGGGGAAATCGACATCATGGAATCGGCCGGCAGGGATACGAGCAAGATCGGTGGTACGATCCATTACGGAGCTGAGTACCCGAATAACACGTATACGGGGGCTGAGTATCATTTTCCGGAGGGTGAGGATACGACCGGCTATCATACGTATGCCATTGAATGGGAGCCTGGTGAAATCCGCTGGTACGTTGACGGGCAGCTTTATCAGACGTTGAATGACTGGTTCAGCCAGGGGACGAATCAGGCTGATAAGTATGCGTACCCTGCGCCATTTGATCAGGAGTTTTATGTGATTCTGAATCTGGCGGTTGGCGGCTGGTATGGAGGAGATCCTGACCGGACGACGCCTTTCCCGGGTGAGATGGAAGTGGATTATGTCCGTGTGTATGAGCTGACGGGCAGGGATTATATGGATCCGGTTGAGCCTGAACAGGTGAAGGAAGAGCTTCCTGAAGGGGCCAAGTTCCCGCTTGAGGATGGAAACTATATTTATGATGCAGGGTATATGGAGCCATTTACTGTAGTGGATGCGTCCGGCGAAACGCTGGACGGGACATACTGGAATTTCTTAACGCTTCCGGACTTCGGGGGAAGCGGAACAATCACGAAGGAAGAGGCAGACGGCGTTTCTTTTGCCAAAACAGCGGTTTCGAATCCTGGAAATGCGTTGTGGGCGCTGCAATTGATTCAGAATGTGTCACTGGCGGAAGGCGGCACGTATAAGGTAAGCTTTGATGCGAAGTCGAATACGGATCGTGCGATGATGTCGAAAGTGTCGGGCGGGGCCGAAAGAGGGTACGCCAATTATTCGGGCGAGCAGACGATCCAATTGACGGATCAGGTGCAGTCGTATGAGTATACCTTCACACACCGCCAGGCTACGGATATCGCGGCAAGACTTGAGTTCAACATGGGTGCGAACGGGAATGCGCCGGTATGGATAGGGAATGTCCGCTTGGAGGAAGTGGAGCCGGTCGATCCCGAGGGGGCATCGAAAACACCTCTTCCTGACGGCAACCACATTTATAACGGCACTTTTGATCAAGGTGATATGACGCGATTGAAGTATTGGGATCTTGTGGTGAATGAGCCTGCAGCGGCGACGGCCGATGTGTCTGAAGAAGCAAGGGAGCTGCATGTCGGGATCACCGACGGCGGTTCGGCTGCCGGTGATGTCGTGGTGAGGCAGACTGGCTTACAGCTTGAGGCAGGGGCGGATTATGAGTTAACGTTCGATGTTCGTGCTTCAGCTTACCGGTCGATTGAGGTCGGTCTTGTGAGTGAAGACGGTAATGTGAATTATTCGGATTCAATACCAGTCGGTTTGAACGGCGAGATGTCAACGCATACGGTCGCATTTACGATGCCTGAGGGGGAGAGCGATGAGTTTGCTCAGCTGCTGTTAAAGCTTGGCGGTACGATTGGCGATGTGTATGTAGATAATGTGAGGCTGGTAAAGACGTCGATTGACGTAGAGTTGGAGCCGGTGAGGAATGGGGATTTTGCAGCAGGTCTGGAATCGTGGAGTCATTATATCCATAATGATGCCATTGCAGCCGTTAACGGAGATAATGGAATGTTAAATGTCGATATTCAGAACGCGGGGCAGGAAACCTGGAGTGTTCTGGCGGAGCAGGCGGGTCTGGAACTCGGCCAGGGACTGACCTATGAATTGTCGTTTGATGCGCGTTCGACGGTTGTACGTACTATGGAAGTGACTCTTGAGAATGCGGGTTACTATCGTTATTTCTCCGACCAGATTTCGTTGGATGGGCAGATGAAAAACTACACCTTTGAGTTTGTAATGGGCGCGAATGATACAGTATCGCTGAAATTCTTAATGGGGCAATTTACAGGTGCACACGAAATCACGATTGATAATGTGGTACTTCGTGTGAAGGAATAGAAGAAATGGGGACTGCCTGCTGCGGCAGTCCCTTTTTGTGATGATTTTCTTTAATCTGTATTCTGCCTCTTTTTCCTATTCAACCAGTACATCAGGAAAAAACCCAGTGTGAGGCCAACACTATACGTAACGATATAAGCCATTTCAAATTTGCCGATCAGTGATAATACTACGAAGATGATGGTGCCGATTAGGAAAGGGAAGTACCAGCGGTTCATTGAAAAAATTCCTTTCTAATAAAAGTAGATAGTTAGAACTATACCCAGTTTTTGAGTGGTGAATCTTTACCTGCAAAATAAATAGATTCATTAAGAAATTCTCTGAAATTCCTACGGATAGGCCCTATTACCTCTTTTTCAGAATTTTACAAATAAATTACATTCTATTAATTATTTTCCTTTATGATATAGATGTCATTTATTGATGAATCCAATCAAAATATGGAAATGGCTATAGGAGGCTGAGGGATGAGAAGATGCTTGAAAAAGGTAGTACCTGTTGTTCTGTCATTTGCAGTTGCCGGCAGCATGGTTCTGCCCAATGTTGCAGGGGCACTGGGTGATTTCGATTTAGATTCCAGCGTGGTACATACACCGATCAATGAATACCGGGCCGATCTCGCACCTGGTGTTAAGGAGAAGCATTACAGTTTTGAAGGAAGTGACGGGAAGAAGATTGAGAGTTTTGTAGTGGAAGTTGATGTTCAGAATCCGAGTGTATCGATTGAAGCGGGAACCCCTGATGACGGCGAGGAGTATGGTCTGCAGCCTGTCAGGCAGCAAGCAAGTGCCGCCGATGGTGAAAACCATAAGGTAGTGGCTGCCGTGAACGCCGATTTTTATAATATGGCGACAGGCGAACCCAACGGGATTCTGTTTAAAGATGGAGTCGGGATAAAAGATCAACTTCGACAGGGGTGGGGTTTTTTTGGCATCAAAAAGTCCGGTGAAGCCGTCATTGGAAGTACAGCAGAATATGATGTGGTCAAGGATCAGCTGCAAGAAGCCCTCGGTGGAAATGCGATTCTCGTAAAGGACAGTCAAGTCTATCAGACTCCTAAAACGGGAGCGGGTAGGGAACCCCGCACGGCTGTAGGGATCAAAGCGGATGGAAGTGTGTTCTTTACCGTAATCGACGGCAGACAGGAGCCTTATTCAAGCGGGATATCCATGCCTGATTTGGCACAATTGATGATTGATTTGGGCGCGGTGACGGCCCTTAACCTGGATGGCGGCGGTTCATCCACTTTTACAACCCGTACACTTGGAGGTGACGATCTCGAGATTGATAATATGCCCTCCGACCGCGGGGAGAGAAGTGTAGCCAACTCATGGCTTGTCGTCTTAGAAGAACCTTCTGATCATACCTTTGACTCTGCATATGTTTACCCTTATGATCAATCCTTCACTCCGGGATCTACGATCGATTTCGGTGCAAAAGGCAGGGACAAGTCCATGGCATCAGCCCCTCTTCCAGACGCTGATCTGTCTTGGGAATTATCTGATGCGTCATTTGGGACAATTGATGAAAATGGAGTGTTTCAATCCAATGGGAAAACAGGTCAATTTCACGCAGTGCTGAACCATCAGGGAAAAGAGGTAGGCAAAAGCATCATTGAGATTGCTGCTCCTGATAAAATTTCTTTCTCTTCCCCTGAACTTACGGCAGCCAGAAACAGTGAAATCCCGTTAGGTTTTCAAACAAAATATGAAAAACGGATAGTTGATTGGAAGTTGGAAGACATTGAGTTTGACATACCGGAAGGATTAGGCACGATTGATGAGGAAGGGGTCCTCCATACGGGTGATGAGAGTGTGAGCGGCACCATCACAGCCCGGCTAAAGGGGACAGATTTGACAGCTCAGTTGAGAATCTCTGTAGGAATGCTTCCACAAGTGCTATTTGACTTCGAAGAGGACTTAGGTACATGGAAGACATCAACAGCGAACCGGGGAGAAAAAGGAAGCCTTACCTTGGCGGAGTATCCAGAACCCGTACGATTTGGGGATCAGTCACTTAAGCTTGATTATGATTTCACCGGTGCACAAACAGGGACGACCCTCGGAGTTTATGCCGGTCCGGGAGTGATTACCGAGATTGAAGGGGATCCGCAAAGCATCGGCATGTGGGTCTACGCAACGCCGGAAGCACACGGGTACTGGCTCCGGATGCTGATTGTGGATGGGAACAACAAGAATCAATCCGTTAACCTGACCGCTGAGAAGCCCGGGATTGACTGGGTTGGATGGAAATACATCGAGGCAGAGATCCCGGCATCCTTTACAGGACCATTCAAGATCTCCGGGACCCAGGCCATCAGAATGATGTCGACGAAATCCGGCATTACAGGTCCTATGACGAAAGGGTCTCTTTATATTGATAATATACGTGCGGTGTACGGAGAAAAAGTCGATGACCTGTATCCTCCGGTCATTGAGTCCATAAATGCAGAAGACAAGGAATATACAAACAGCTCGGTGAATATAAAAGCAGACGTCCGTGAGTATGAAGACGATCCTTACAAAACGGGTATCGATTGGGAAAAGATCAAATTGTACGTGGACGGCAAAGAGTATTCCAAGCGTAAGGGGCACTTTTCCTATGATATGGATGGCTCAATCTCTCTCAGCGGATTAGGGTGGGCGGATGGAACACATCAAATCACGCTGATGGTGCCTGATAAATTTGGGAATCAGGCGGTTAAAACAGCATATTTTACAGTTAATACAGGGTCTCCAAAGATTGAAATTGTTCAAGCTGAAGAGAAAGCATATTTAGGGGACACCTTTGAACTGGCTGTGAAAGCAACAAATCCAGCTGAAATCTCTGAATCTGCCTTGTCATTGAAAGTGGATCGGAATTTTACAGTGGAAGACACCATCTTTTCACCGGGCTTCGCTGGAAGCACATCAAGCTATGATGATAAAACGGGTATCCTGACCCTCCATCTCGAAAACAGCGGGAAAACCGTCGAAACAGAAGAAGCAGCCATTATTCCGATAAGGGTGCCGGCATCCACGAAAGAAGGCAGCAAAGTGAATTTGGAGTTGATCGAGGGGGAAACCACCTATGTTCAACCTTGGGAAGAGACATTCATCCCAACCTATTCGATGAAACCGCTGAATGTGGAAGTAGAGGCTGCACTTAAAGTAGAAGCGGAACCACTGTTAATAGGAGAGCCTGCACATATCCAGGTAATCGATCAGGAAGGCAAACCTGTCAGTGGAGCGGAAGTTTTTGCGACAATCGAAGGAAACGATAAACTTCTTGGGAAAACAAATGACGACGGTTCACTCCTCGTGGATTCGCTCACAAATGAGATCAGAAATATCAGCTTGTTCTCAGTGAAAGACGGAAAATATTCATTCAAGATGGAAACACAGACGTACCCGGCTTTAGTGGAGGAGGATGAAATAAAAAATATTATTTCACCGACCACCGATGACCCATATAAATCGAAAAGCTTTACCTGGATGTCGAGCCCGTTAGGAAAAGGCGAGACACCGGTCATCCAATATGCAAGGAAAAACGATTATGACAAGAAAGGTGATAAGGGCCTTCTCACCGCAAAGGGATCATGGAGCAATCAAGTATTCTCCGGGGAGTTGGATATTACCAAGAATGGCATCGCACGCGTGAATCAGGTTACTTTGAAGAAACTGAAACAGGACACGACCTACGTTTACCGGGTCGGGAATGGGGAGACCTGGAGTGATATGCAGGAATTCACTACGCTGAAAAGAAAAAATCAATTTGAGTTCTCGGTATTGGGGGACACCCAATCACCGTCCGACTTAAGCCTGTTTGACCAGATTCTATCCAATATCAACGGACAGGATCCGGCATTTATGATCCATGTCGGAGACCTCGTCGATGAATCTTCTAAATTCACCCAATGGGATGATGTATTGGGGGTGATGAGTCAATACGATAATATCCGTACGACTAATCTTGTATCAGCCCTTGGTAATCATGAATATATGGGAGACAGTGATGCCAGTACAGCAAAAGCCATCCTGGGCTCGCCGGCGAATGGTCCGGATACGGACAAAGGCGGTACGTATTCAGTCGATTATCATAACATGCACATTAGCGTGCTTGGATTTACAAGTGACGATAAAGTATTAGATCAACAATTGGAATGGCTGAAAAAAGATATGAATAGTTCAGATAAACCATGGAAAATACTCGTCACCCATAAGCCTCCGTACTATACGAATCCGTTCGGTGGCAATGAAATCATGAAGGAAAAACTGCCCCCGGTAGCTGATGAACTTGGAATCGACATCGTCTTCTCCGGTCACGATCATGCGTACGGCAGAACGAAGAAACTGAGAGAAGGCAAGGAGGATGAAAATGGTACCGTCTATGTCGTTGCAGGCACTACCGGTAGAAAGCACTACGATGCAGTGGCAGATGAGAAATTTGAATACGTCAACATGGAAAACATTGCAGTCTATATGAGTGCGAAGGTGGATAAGGATACCATCACATTCATCACCCGCACATCAGACGGCGATGTGATTGATGAGTTCAGTGTGCTGAATGAAGAATACGATCTGAAAGACGCTGAAGAAGAGTAGGATGGATTGGTGTCAGGCACCCGTTGTGAACGGGAGGGGCTTGGCACCTTTTTTAATTTGAAAATATGATGGAAATGTTGCAGCGGGGAAGAAGATCACCCTTTAACCGAGAAGGATATAGAGGAAAACCCTTCTGCTTTATAGAATATTTGAAAGGATAGGATTTAAAGAAGGAGGATAGATTATGCTGTTTATGCTAATCGTCAAAGCCTCGAAAAATTCTGAAGCCGGAAACCTTCCGAGCCAGGAACTGATGGATGCCATGACGAAGTACAATGAAGAATTAGTTGAAGCTGGGGTTCGGATTATAGCTAAGGGACTTCACCCAAGTTCAGATGGGATACGCATTTCGTATCCTGATCCTGATGAAAAGCCTGTAGTTACGGAAGGACCTTTTAAAGAATCAAACGACTTGATTGCCGGATTCATTCTGATTGATGTGAAGTCTAAGGAAGAAGCGCTCAAATGGGCGATGAGGATGCCGGATCCCCAGGGAGAAGGGGAAGGTCAGATTGAATTGCGGCAGGTATTTTAGTGTGTTGACTGATAACAAGGGGGAAATACTATGGAGAAAAAAATAACATTCATTCGTTCCGGCAATTTGGCATCCGTCGATTATGCCTACGCAAGCAGCATTCCTGCCGGGATGGATGTTTTGTTTTTGGCAGGGGCGTGCCCCCTGGATAAGGAAGGGAACGTTCCACATCCAAGTACATATGAACAGCAGGCAAAATTGTGTGTGGAGAATTTGAAGGAAGTGTTAAAAGAGAGTGATGCAGCCTTGGAGGATGTGGTCTATACGAGAGTGTTGGTAGCTTCAGGGGACCGCTCAGATTTAGTAGCTTCCTGGAGCGCGATTCGCGAAGAGTTTGGCGAACACGATGTCCCGAGCACCTTATCGGGTGTTACGGTGCTGGGGTATGAACAACAGTTGGTGGAAATTGAGGCTGTGGCGGCAGTGGATAGGGAGGGCGGAGTAAGAAGAAGATAGAAGTGGGCGGCAAAGTAGGACTCGGCAATGAAGACTCCAAACTACTCTGAGTTGGATATGTTACATCATATAATATAGCGTGGGCCTGGCCCCGGTAAGTCAGTTCCACGCGCAAAGATTATTCGACAAGTGGCGCGAATATCAGCCAAAGTGGCGCAATAATTTAAATTCCGGCGCAATTATCCGGGAAGTGGCTTAATTATTCAGATTCCGGCGCAATTATCCCGAAATCTGCACGATAACTATTTGTATATTCATAGTCTTAATTATATTGTCCCTGCAACATTGACTTAAGAATTAATTTTGATAGAAATCCTCTCTTTTTTTCATTAAAACAGTCAAACTATCATAACTTTTCAAGGAGATTCTCACTTTATCCCAATCACAGCCACCGTCTGATACCCCCTCGAAACAGGTCCGGCCAATACTCTGACCTCTGAAAAATTCAAACTTTCCATTACCGGGATCAGTTCCCTATGAATCATTTGTTTAACCGAAGTCCATTCATCTCCTTCTTTCCCGTTGCAAAGTGTAATTATGACTCTGCCTCCAGGCTTCAGTACCCTGTGTATTTCTTCAAAAGAACTGAATAGATCTTTCCAAAAATAAACTGAATGGATGCTGTACACTGCTGAAAATTGGTCATCATAAAAAGGCATTTCATCCACACTGCCGTGGACTAACTTTATCCGATGCTGCCTGATTGCTTTCTTGTTGCGCAACGCAGCGGATTGAATGAGGGTTTCTGACAGATCCAACCCGATCACATGATGACCGCCATTCATCGAGGAGATCTGTTTTAATGCAAAACCTGCCCCGCAGCCGACCTCCAGGACACGTTCATTCTGCTGAAGATTTAAATTTTGAATGGTCCAAAGAGTTTCCGGTTGATGCTGGCGAATCATCTTTTCCCCGATAAAACGTCCGAGCAGTCCCGTAGGCAGGCCGTACTGGTTATCAATGATGTTCTGGAATCTTGTTTTGAGATTCATAAAAAAATACCTCCTAAAGTTACTGTATTTACACTATAATTTTCTTATATCTATTAAACAATCGTATATAAGTTATAGTTACTATTGAATATTTTTATAGTATGGAGTGGTTGGAATGGAGATCAATCAGTTAAAAGCATTCGAGCTTGTAGCGAGGCTCGGGTCATACAGCAAGGCTTCGAGATATCTGGATGTTTCCCAGCCGACAATCAGCCTGAGGATAAAAGAGTTAGAGAAAGATGTCGGCGGATATCTTTTTGTCCGTTCAGGTAAACGGATGGTGCTGACAGAGTTAGGGAAGGGTTTCCTTCCATATGCAAGACAGGCACTTGAAATCCTGACTAAAGGCAAAGAAAGGGCGCTTTCTATAAAAGAAGGGACAAGGGGGGAGATCGCGATTGGGACGCTCCCAACTTTTACAAACGGTCCTTTCACCTCTATCGTGATGGAGATGCAGCATCGTTTTCCTGACATCGATGTGACCATCCATACAGGCCATAACCAGCAAATCATCGATATGCTTTATGATGGATTCGTTAAAATGGGGTTAATCACATCTCCGTTTTTTAATAAAGACCTGAAGAAGCTGCATACAATCAAAGAAACCCTCGTCTTCGTCGCTCATCACAGTCACCCATTAACCGGAATGAAGGGTTACGGAATAGAAGATATTTTTGCTAGCGGCAAACCATACATCATGACCGATTGGAGCGAAGAGAGTAAACATTTGCAGAAGACGCATATACACTTCGGAACCGACTCAATTGAATTACCGCCGGCTACCGCATTGGACTTCATCCGACAAGAAATGGGAGCAGCATTGCTCACGGAATCCATGGTATCGCAACTCATTAAAAAAGGGATATTGGTAAAGCTCGAACCAAACGATATGCCTGTATTATACAGAGAAATCGCATTGATCAGCCTGGACCGTGAACAGTCCCTGCCGCCGGCTGCACAACTTTTTGTAAAAACAGTAAAAAGCGGGTCATGGGGACAGGTAGGGACCACTGAAAAAGTCGCTTTCTAAAACCCTTCTGTTCATCCGTTTTCCCGTTTTAATCAATTA
>NZ_JBJOSA010000034.1:0-31544 GCF_045897515.1 Rossellomorea oryzaecorticis
GTGGCCCGTTTGAAAAAGCGGGTGGGTCACTGTACCTGTCCCCTTGGCTCACCTGGCTCACTTGGAAGCATAGGTTTTTGATAGTCCTTCGATGATTGAGTGGGCTGGCTTCCAATTGAGGGTCTTTTTTGCTTTTGTGTTGGCGAGGCAGCTGTGTTTGATATCGCCGATCCGGTCTTCTGAGTGGTCGTATTCGATTGGGGAGGGGTGGAGTTCTTTTAATAAGTCAATGAGTTCAAGGATGGATGTGGTCGTTCCTGTACTGATGTGGAAGGTATCATTTCCTTTATGCAAGCTTGCTGCGATATTTGCGTCGACGATGTCCTGGACATAGATGAAATCCCTTGTTTGTCTGCCGTCACCGTTTACTTTCAGAAGCTCATTCTGAAACAATTTTTCCAAGAAGACGGCTATGACCCCGCCTTCTCCCTTCGCTGTCTGACTTGGTCCGTAGACATTGCCGTAGC
Organism: Rossellomorea oryzaecorticis; assembly: GCF_045897515.1. Taxonomy (NCBI): domain Bacteria; kingdom Bacillati; phylum Bacillota; class Bacilli; order Caryophanales; family Bacillaceae; genus Rossellomorea; species Rossellomorea oryzaecorticis. The sequence goes on from NZ_JBJOSA010000034.1 coordinate 468, forward strand.
GCAGGATGGAGTAGGGGATTGAGAAAAATTCGCTGTATAGCTTGATGTACATTTCTGCAGCGGCTTTTGAGGAGCCATAGAAGGAAATGGGCTTCACTGGAGACTGTTCGGTTAATTTTTTGGCTGGATTATTTCCATAAACAGCGGAAGTGGAGGCGAAGATGAATTTCTTTACCGGAGATCTCCTGCATCCTTCCAACAGATTGACTGTCCCGGTTAGATTCGTTTTCAGATCTTCCGCTGGACATGCTGTGGACTGATTCACATCTGCCTGTGCAGCTAAATGAAAGATATAGTCCGGTTTATGGGCAGCGATGAGTTCAATGATGGAGGGGTCTGTAATGTCTGTTTGATGGAGGGTGGCTGAAGGATTCAGGAATTCCTGTTTTCCGCTGCTTAGATTATCGATGACATGTACGTCTGCCCCTATCTCAATCAACGAATCTGTTAAATGGGAGCCAATGAACCCCGCACCGCCCGTTACAAATGCTTTCACTGGTATAATCACCTTTTCTGTTTTTTTAATAGTTTATGCAGGTGAGGAGGGGCGGGGACGGCTGTTGTTCCAATTTCCTACCTGTCCCTATGTTCATTGGGGGCAACCGGGGATGGTTCGGATCTGTGGGGCGATTTGAGCAGGTTTAAGGTTGGAGAAGTTGTGTAAATAGGCAGTATGAAAGCCGCTGGAGACGCAGATGCATTCCAGCGGCTTACTGATTCATTCATTGTCAAAGGAACGTTTATATTCCTTGAAAGTTCCTTCATCCAGCTTATCAAAAGTGGTATCCAGCGTGCCTGCAAGTGCTTCACGGCTGAATTCATATTGCTCATTTGTTTCTCCGTTAAAAGCTACCTCTACACTATTCAGGTTATCAACCAGGGAAAACAGGATGGCGCTGTTGAGCCCTGCGTTTCGCTCCTGATTGCCGGAGTTGTACCAATACTCAGCATTTTCTTCATTATCCTCATTATACTTGACGAGGTCATAGTTGATCCGTAATGTGTCTGAAGAGATTTCGATTTTGTGCGGGATTTCCCCGCCCGCTAGTTTGGACACGATGTTGATGACCCCGGAGTTATTGCCCAGGCTGGTTTGCTCCAGCTCAGATACTGCCCCGTAGTCAAGGGTCTCTGCATTTTTAACTTCTGATTCACCGTTTGATGAGCAGCCTGCTGCAAAAAGGAGAATGAGGAGAAGCGGCAGGGTCATTCGTTTGATCATTTTCATGATGATGGCCTCCTTATTGAATGCTTAAATCAACTGAGTCAGGGATTTCATTTTTATTAACTAGCGTGATGTCCCTGTTACTCACCTTATATACGCCGTCCCTCGCAAAGATGTAGCTTTTATCCTTATATGAAGTGATTCCGAAGACTTCCCGGGTTTTCAGTTCTGTGCTGGATGCAGACTTTTTCTGGTCGTTGATTGTTTCCAGAAAGTTGCTGTTTGGGGTCCCGGATATGACTAGAAGTCCCCCATCGTCCTGGACTACATACTTAGGCGGGTGTTCTGTGGTGTAGGTATCAATGATTTCTTCCCGCTTGGTGTCATATATGGCAATTCGTTTTTCTTCTTTATTATCCGTTTCTTTTCCATTGCTTCTGACAAGCTGGTTTATTGAGACAATCAGATTGTCATCCTCAAACTGTGCATTGACTTCATAGGTGTCATCAAGAAGCTGGTTCTCCGTTATAGTTCCGTCCTTCAACGTATAAAGCAGAATGGAATCCGTCCTGGAAAGCGCGTAGACTGTGCCGGTTTCATAGTCGGCCGTGATGGCTTCGGGGGTTCCTTTTAGTTCCCACCGATTCTTTTCTTTAAAGCTTTCAGGCTCCAATTCTTTCAAGATGACTTTGTCTTTTTCGTACACAATCGTGTAAATTCGGTCCTTTGTATACACCCCGCCGAATGCAGGTGTATCTGTCTTCCCGATTTCGTCGAACGTTTCCCCTGATTGAAGGTAATATTGATAGCCGTCATCGTCATTTTGGATCATCGTCAAGGTCTTCTCCTCGACCGGGTTCCGGCTGGTGATTCCATATGGGTATTCTGACGACAGATCAAGGTTGATCTGATCGGTTTTTCCTTTTTCAAAATCAAAAAGGCTGACCGAATCTTTCCCGTTTAAATAATGGATCGAATGGGCCGGGACGCTTTCTTCGCTTCCAAAGCAGCCGGCAAGAAGAGCGGCCGCTCCAATCAGGAGCGTGGTGAATGTCATTTTTTTCATCGTTTAAGCTCCTTTCAATATATCGGTAACCTGTATCGAAGAAGCTTTCTTTATTGGATAAGCACTTGAAATGAAGCTGACCAAAAAGATCACTGCCAGGCTCGCCAGGATTTGATAGGTGCCGATTGTCAGGATGAACGTATAGTCTGCAAATCCTAAATTATTGACATAGTGCTCGATTGCTTTTAATGCAAAGAAACTGAGCAGAATTGACAGGCAGAAAGAAATGAACGAGATGATGGTGACCTCAACCGCGAAAAGCTTGATCAAATGTTTCTGCTTAAATCCGACGGCCCGCATGATCCCGATTTCGCCGTAGCGGTTCTGCAGCGACTGATTGATGATCGAAGCGATACTGGTTCCGGCAAAAATAAGAAGGACGACTACAAGAATTCCGCCTACGCTTGCCAGTATCTTAGCGATTACCGGAATCGATTTCGAAGCTTTTAGGGAGTAGTTCGTTATATACCCCATTTCATCAAATTGGCCGGCAGCTTTGCTTACTGCGTTCACATCCGGAACGATGGCGATGGCTTCCTGGTAGCTTGGGTTTTGTAGATATTCTTCACGGGTGAGGCCAAGGAAGCCTGCGTTCAAGGTTTGGACAAGTTCCAGGCTGGCAATCGAGATATCTTCAGGGAAACTGATCAGATATGGCGGTTCAATTTTATTCGCGACGGTTGCATCCAGTTCCTTGCGTATGCCTTCATTTTCCTTCACTTTTACGGTGTAGCTGAGTTTGACCGGATCCCCTTCCTCCAGGGAAGTGGTGATATTTTTGTTGAGAAGGATACCGTTGTCTGAAAGACTTTGATTTTCTTTTTCTGCAAAATACTCAATGGCATTGTCCGGGACTCCAATTAGGGTCGTGGTGATTTTTTCTTTATTCTGTTCAATCCCGATAAAGGATTCAGTCCGCGGGAAGACCGTGGCGACACCATCGACTTCTTTCAGCTTTTCCAAGTCTGTGTTTGTCAGGTCTCCCTCAGCTGAGGACACATGAATGAATTTTAAGCTTGCATTATCCACCACCGTATCATTAACGCTCGATGTGATACTGGTGAAAAAGCTGGTGACAATGTTGAAAAGAAGGATGCCGACCGTGATAATGATGATCGGTGCGATGTTTTTCCGCCCGCTTCTTTGGAAATTCTTGAATCCCAGTGAAATATAATCTTTTGCTTTCATCGTTGTTACACCACCTTTTCCAGTTCTCCTTGTTTGAGGGTATATAAGTGATCCGCATATTGTTTGAAGATTTCATTGTGGGTGACGATCAGCATTCCCACCCTTTGCTTTTTCAACACCTGAAAGATTTCAATGATCTTCATTTCGGTTTCCGTATCAACATTTCCGGTCGGCTCGTCGGCTAAAATGATTTTAGGCTGATTGGATAATGCCCGGGCTATGGCTACCCGCTGTTTTTCCCCGCCGGATAAAGAGGAGGGGAAATGGGTGTAGCGGTGCGATAAGCCTACACTGTCTAATAATTCACCGCTCAGTTTATCCCGTTCCCTCCTCGACATCTCGTTCTTTAAAAGCAGTGGAAGCGAAACATTTTCCAGCGCCGACAAATTTGGGACAAGATGATAATCTTGAAAAACAAACCCGAGGTGTTCAGCCCTTAAGTCGGTAAGATCTTCATGCGAGTGGGTGGAAACAACCTCATCCAGGAGCCGCACTTCCCCTCCGGAAGGTTTATCCAGAAGTCCCATCATGCTGAGCAATGTGCTTTTTCCGGATCCCGACGGCCCCATGATGACGTTGAGCTCACCTTCATGTATGTCCAGGTTGACGTTTTTCAGGACCGTCAGTTCATTTTCTTTCGTTTTATAGGTCTTGCTGACTTTTTTTACACTCATTAACAGCTTACTCATCAATCTGCTCCTCTCCCAGCAGGCTTTGGTTTAATCGATTGAGGAAAATCGTTGCATAAAAGTTCTTGTACTGTTGTTTATTGTTCAGCTTGTACCCGCTTCCGTTTTGGAGCTGGATCAGCTTTTCTGCAATCAGGTTATCATCCGTGGGCACTCCCATCTTTCTTAAAAACAATGCCTTCTGGTACAGTTCATAAGCAGCTACCTCGCTCTTCGTATCAATGTTGACTTTCTCCACATAAGGGACGATATCTTTTAGCTCCTTAGAGAACTTCCCGGTCCCGGCCAGACTGTTAACAAACAGGATGTTGGAAAAGTCAGTGGAGTTCTCGAACAGTTTTGTCTTACCACTGCCCAATCGTTTCAGAATTTCCAATGTGTTCCCCGGAAAATCTTCCTCTTTGACATCAGCTTGCAAGAGCGTCAATGAATCTATCAGATAGCTTGTCCTGATCACATTGCCTGCATTGACTTGCGAAGGAAGCTTTTGTTTTAATGTTTCGGCCAACTCAGCTGCTTCATCCGTATCCTGGAAGCCTTCGTCAATATGCTTTTTTAGATGGATATAGCTGAGGATCTCGAATGGATCAAGCCCGGTGAGTTCATCCATGTCCGTTTCTTTTAAAAAGCCTGCAAGGAACTTATTCAGCTGGATTGCAGCAACATCATCTTTATCGGCGGACTGCATCGCGACCACCATGCTGTAATAAGGGCTGTATGGGTTGTTTGTCTTTGAGAACACCGGCATCATCCCATCACTGTGAACATAGCGTTCAAATTGCCGGGTCAATTTATCCTTGTTTGGATAAGCATCGAGCATGTCCAGATTTGAATAGATGGAAATCACATAGAATTCCTGCTGTATGTTGGCAAACTGGTTATGACTGTAAGATATTCGTTGTAAAATGGCCTGTATGTCTTCAGGTTTCAATGTGACCTGCTGTTCCTTATGCAAATGAGTCAAGCTTTCAATCGTCAGCAGGTCAGTGAATTCATAGAAATCTTTTTGAACAATAGATTTATAGCTGATCTTATTCATAATGGAAGAGGAGGGTTCTGTGTTCAACAGTTTCATGATTTTACTGTAATGCCTGATAGAAAGTGCATCCGTCTTTCCTTCCATGAATCCTTTCAACCATTTTGTCACAGCCTCTTTATTCCGGCTCAGGTCAACATCCGCCCTTTGGGCAAGTTCGAGCATCATGGATGTTTGCATCAGCTTAACCTCTTCATATCCTTCTTTGTTTCGGTATTCTTTAAATTCATTGGATAAAAAGTAACCTTCCTTAAAGAATGTTTGACTGTAAAGTTCCCTGATTGCTTCTTCTGCCCGTGCCTCGGTTTCACCAGTGAGTTGTTCCTGATCGCATAGATCAATCAATTTCACTGCGTAGTAAAGTCTCTCAATCCCTGTATAAAATGTCTCTTCCGTTTGAGTGAACTCTTCTTTTGCCAATTCATTTGAAAATTGATTGCACACCTGTTGTCCAGGGGGGGGTCCCAGTAAATCTAGTGAAAAATATGTATATAATGTAGTGAATTCATCTTTAGAATCCTCAACAGGAAACGTCAAAAAGTCTTGAGTGTTCCTGGTAATATCTGATTTGACAGTTTGTTCAATACTGTCGATATGGCTGCTGAGTATCTTTTCATGATCTTTACTCAGCGCAACCTCGTCGTTCATGACATACTGATAACCGAAAAAGGCGGCCGTGACGATAATAATTAAAAGAAAGGTTAGTCTTCTTTTGTTTTTCATTATGTCGTGGAAGATGATTAAGATGAATAAATAGAAGTAAATGCCTCAGCAGCATTTACTTCTATTAGGGTTATAGTACAGATTTTAGTTCTACTGTGATATAATTTAATTAGTCGTGTTTAGGTTGTTAAATAAAGGGGTAACAGCTATTAATACCACCGGAAAATGGAAGCTGTTGCTCCTTGTTTGACACCTCTTGCAAGGAAGCTTGCTGTGTTGTTACCAGATCCGCTGATCGGAACACCTGAGATATTATAAGAACCGGAATAGTCGGAAATCCAGTTATTCGTGTTTGTCCATGTACCTGATAGTTCATTTCCGCTTGCCGTACCGCCGCTTACTCCACCGATACTTACTCCAAGTCCGTTCGCTTTAATATTCCATGCTGTTTTGATCCAATCTGCATTTGGCGGGTTATACCCAAGGAATTTAGCACTTACTTGATAACGCTGTGTGTCATAAAAAGCAGTAGCGCTCATCCAGATATTCGATTGAATGTCATTGCCGGAAAGCTGGCTGATCGGTTCTGTTACAGAATCTGAATAGGCGCTTGCGCTGCCAGCAAATCCACCCATCACCATTGCTCCTGCCATTGCTACTCCACCTAATGTACGTACAAGTTTCTTCTTTACACCCATCTTCCAATTTCCTCCTTTTTTTTAATCCAATACTATAACGACTTCAGTATAACAAAAATCCAAATCTGGCAATTTGTTCAAAAAGTTGACATCCATCTTCAAAAATCGTGTTCTCGACTGAATTTTGCATAATAATTATGTCTTTAGTCCTAATCTCTGCTTATATTTTTGACAATTAATGTAAAATTATGAATCTATAGTTATTTTTATTTTTCTCTCAATTCTACTTTCTTCAATTCTCATTAATACAAGCCCCTAAATCCATCGCAAAGATAAACTTCTTGAAAAATATTTCTTCAAAACCTTCATTTTTCTCTGTTTTTTCGCTTTCCAGTTCAAGTTTTTGATGAAAACTGGCAATATCCGGTTCATTTAGAGCAGGAATTCCTACATGTAAAAAAGGATGAATTTGACTTACATGTCAAATTTGTTATGCTTTATTTGGTTCATTTGGTGTGAATATTTAGAAAAAAGGGGGGAGTCATATCGACCACTTTACACTGGGACAGCGCATCAAATATGTTCGCTCAATAAAGAAAATAAGGCAATCCGAGCTTGCAAAGGGAATATGCTCCGTTTCTTATCTTTCAAAGGTAGAGAATGACAATCTGGTTCCCAGTGAGGACGTAGAACATGCCCTTCTCAAGCGGCTGGGGATCTTCCATGAGGACAAAAGTCTTGATCAAGTCATCTTAAATCGTATGGATCGATGGTTTTCTTCCATTAATGAGAAGAAAAAAGCAGATACGACAAAAGAATATGAACAATTAAAGCAACAGCTATCCATCACGACCAATGACCTGATCTTGATAAAGTTTAAAGTCTACTCGGTCAGGTATTTCATGGAATTAAGAGATTACAACGAGGTACATGCCCTTCTAGAAGATCTTCGTCAATCAAAATTTATTATGGACTACCCTACTCTCTACTATTATGAGAAATACCAGGGCGCTTTCAATTATAAATTCAAGAAGTTCCAGCAATCCAGCGGGCATTATGAAGCAGCGAGGAAGTATTCTGAGTTCATAGACATCGCACCTAAGGAAAAAGCATCCTTATATTATTCTTTAGGATTGGTGAATGGAAAACTGAACAGGAACCAGCAGAGTATAGAGTATACAAAGAAGTCCCTCTCAATCTCTCAATCGCTGTATGAATTTGAAAATTGTGTGCATTCTCATATCCTGCTTGGCATCCTTTATAAAAGAAGCAGCCAGCATACAGATGCAATCGAGGAATACTTAAAAGCCGGGGAACTGTCCAGAGTGGGTGGGTTTACCTCTGTCCTTCATACAATTGAACACAATCTTGGTACACTTTACTCACAAATGAATAAATCAAAACTTGCCATCCGGCACTTCACCAGCAGCCTGCAAAATGATTGCAGCTGTGAAGACCGCTTGAACACACACCTCTCCCTAAGCAAAGAATACTTCAAGTCGGGGAGGAAGGACGAAGCGAAGAATAGCCTGTCTGAAGTGACGGACGCCTTGCCTGATCTCGATGGTATAAGTGACCTCACCCTGAAAGAATATGATTTACTGACAAAAATTTATAGTGGAGACATAGATTCATTGGATAAAAGATTAATCAAGGAGCTGCTGCCTCTATTTGAAGAAGCCAATCAGCTCCGTTCGTTAGCAGAATATCTATCATTCATTGCAGACTATTTATATGAAAACGGAAAATACAAGAAATCATCCAGATACTACGCACTTTCATATAAATACCTAAATAAATCCATTACATAACCAAGGAGGAAGGAAAATGATTAAAAAAGTAGTAGCAGGATTGGTATTGGCAGGAGGAATCGCAGCTGGTACATTCGCTTACACACATTCAGAAGTAGCAGGAGATGACATTTTTCCGCCACTTCCGAATGGTGTGGAAGTAGCAGGAGATGACATTTTCCCGCCGCTTCCGAATGGTGTGGAAGTAGCGGGAGATGACATCTTCCCACCGCTTCCGAATGGTGTGGAAGTAGCAGGAGATGACATTTTCCCGCCGCTTCCGGATGGAATCAAACTTACATAGGGTAAATGCATAATCAAGGGACCTTAGCGCCATTTAATATAAAGTGGTGTTGAGGTTTTTTTAGTTTCTATCAGAGTTGTGATACTCATTAAGGTTTGTCATTTCAGGGACTTATGATTACTATGAATAAAAGATTAGATATTTAAGATTGGAGGATACATAGATGATCATAGGTGCAATTGAAGCAGGCGGGACAAAATTTGTCTGCGGGATCGGAAATGAAGACGGGGTGATTTCTGAGAGGGTTTCCATCCCGACGACAACGCCGGAGAAAACGATGACAGAGGTCGTGGCTTTTTTTGAAGATAAGGGGATTGAGGCGCTGGGTATCGGTTCATTCGGGCCGGTTGAGCTCGATCAGTCAAGTTCAACATATGGTTTTATCACAAGTACACCCAAACCTCATTGGGCGCAGTTTGACCTCGTGGGTGAATTGAAAAAGCATTTTGACGTGCCTGTCGGTTTTGATACAGACGTGAATGCGGCTGCCCTTGGCGAGAGTTTATGGGGAGCGGCTAAGGGACTGGACAGCTGTTTGTATATGACAGTGGGGACTGGTATCGGTGTCGGTGCGCTGGCTGAAGGGAAGCTTGTGCACGGACTTACGCATCCGGAAATGGGGCATATCATGGTGAGGCGTCATAAGGATGACACCTTTGCCGGACGCTGTCCATTCCACGGAGACTGTCTCGAAGGAATGGCTGCAGGACCGGCGATTCAGGACAGATGGGGGAAGAAAGGACATGAGTTGGAGGGGTCCCCTGAAGTATGGGAAATGGAAGCCCACTATCTGGCACAGGCCATAGCGAATTATGTTCTTATTTTATCCCCTAAAAAAGTGATTGTCGGCGGCGGAGTCATGAAGCAGAAGCAGCTTTATCCGCTTGTGAGGGAAAAAGTGAAGGAGATTCTTAATGGGTATGTGCAGCATGAACAGATACTTGAGAGGATGGACGAGTATATCGTGGCTCCGGGGCTCGGTGATAATGCCGGATTAGCGGGCGCAATTGGATTGGTAAGGTAGAGTGGGTCGGAGGGACAGGTACCGTGGCTCATTTTGTGTGGGGCGCAGGTCGGTCCGTGGGCTGGGTCGTTAGGTCAGGTCCCTTCAGGTGGGTCGTGTGGACAGGTCCCTTGACCCACTTAACCCATGGAGCGTCACCTTCCCCTTTTAAAGTATGAAAGATAGTAGTACAATCATCAGTAATCAATTTTTACGTCCCTTTCGCGAGGGAGGATTCAGGAGGAACTTATGAACCAACCACTATTTCTACAGCCCGTATTCCAGGAGCGAATCTGGGGAGGTACGGCGTTAAAGGATCAATTCAACTATGACATCCCATCAGATAAAACCGGTGAGTGCTGGGCGATTTCGGGTCATCCTAATGGGCAGAGCACGGTTGTGAACGGGGAGTTTGCCGGGAAGACAATCGGCGAGCTATGGAATGAGCACCGTGAATTATTCGGTGGACACCCATCGCCGGTATTTCCGCTGCTGACGAAGATCCTCGATGCAAACGCGGATTTGTCTGTGCAGGTCCATCCGGATGATACATATGCGAAAGAACATGAGAACGGCGAGCTCGGGAAGACCGAGTGCTGGTATATCATTGACTGCGATGAGGGTGCCGAGATGATTTTCGGTCATACGGCTGGGACGAAGGAAGAGTTTGTTTCCAAGATTGAAAATGGGGAGTGGGACGAGCTGCTCCGCCGCATTCCGGTGAAGCCAGGAGATTTCTTCTATGTGCCGAGCGGGACGATCCACGCGTTGTGCAAGGGGACCCTGGTTCTTGAGACACAGCAAAGTTCTGATACCACGTACCGAGTATATGATTATGACCGCCGCGATGCTGAAGGGAACACGCGTGAACTTCATATTGAGAAGTCGATTGAAGTGACGACGATTCCCCACCGCAATGCGGACGTGAAGCCTTTTGTCGAGAAGAGCGACGGGGTTGAAGTGACGAAATTTGTGGAGGCGGAGTACTTTTCCGTTTATAAGTGGCAGGTTGATGGATATGCTTCATTCGTCCAGGATCAGCCTTTCCAACTGGCGAGTGTACTGGATGGTGAAGGGACGCTGAAGGTGCAAGGAGAATCGTATTCCTTAAAAAAAGGCGATCATTTTATTCTGCCGGCGGACGTTGAGACGTTTGAGGTAGAAGGAAAAATGGATTTGATTGTTTCGCATGTTTGATAGGTGAGATTGTTGAGTGGCAGAAGGGCAAAGCATCCTGGGGAGGGGCTTTGCCCTTTTTTCGTATACCGGAAATTTAAACAAACGTTTGATTAACGTGCTCAACGCTTGGTGCTGCAGGGGTGAGGGGTTAAAACAAACGTTTGTATAAATATGGAGATCGGGGTGGGTCAAGGGACCTGTCCCCATGGCTCACAGCCAGTTCCTTTTTGCCAGGGGTTGCAGCGAGATTCCGGTCATCACTCCGAGACAGAATCCGATAACGAGGCCAAGAGCTGTATCTTCTACAATCGGTGTGAAGATGGTGAAGCCTATGGTAAGTCCGATGAGCAAACCAAGCAGGTAAAGGATGGCTTTTTTTATGACGGGTTGGTTCATGATTATCACTCCTGATTTAAAGATTTTAATAGGGACAAGGTCAAAAATACTTACAAGCACAGATCGTTGATGCTCTATAACTCCAGGTCGCAACCCAACTATACAACCAGCTTTATTCAAAACAAACAAAATATAAGCAGGTTAATATTTTTAGATGAAATTTATAGAAATTTCATCCATACTTTACCTAAATGGACTCCTGAACAGAAAGAGGGATAGTATGGGAATTGTGGAACTGGGGAAAGAAATCAGCCGTCTTAGAAAGCAGCAGGCCATGACGCAGAAAGAGCTGGCGCAGGATGTGTGTACACAGGCAGCATTAAGCCAGATCGAACGGGGGCAGACGACCCCTGCTCTTGAAACGGTCTTCTTTCTCTCGCTGAAACTGAATAAACCGATCAGTCATTTTTTGCAGTATGTGTTGGATGACAATGTAGATTACATAAACGAAACCGTGTTATTCATTGAAAACCTGGCATTCGAACAGCGGTTTAATGATATTCACTGGCTGACTCAGAAAGAACTCCGGACGATGAAAAGCAATAGCCGGACATGGTTCGAACAATATTTGAGGTGGATGAATACGATTAGTTCTTATCGCCTGAAAAGAGCGGACTACCCATCCACTGTGTCGCTCTTGAAGGAATTAATAAAAGAGGAATATACACTGCTCAATCACAAGGGCTTTCTTCATTTTAAAATATTGAATTCCCTGGCCCTCATTCACGGCGAGAACGATAATCTGACAGAGTCTTTACTTTATTACAACAAGGCTTTGAAGGGTGAATGGAAATCGGCGATGCCATCCTTGCTCAGGCAGCCGGAAATTTACAGGCTCCGGATTCTATACAATAAAGCAAAGACCCTGTACGATATGAAGAAATATGAGGAAGCACTGGCCACCGTCATTCAGGGCATAAATGAGTCCAGAGAGCACGAGAATATCTCCATGCTTGGGAACTTTTATTATTATCAGGGGCAATGTTATGAGCAGATGAATGAAGACCGTGCAATCATTGAAGAAGCATATAGGAATGCGGAGTTCATTTATGAATTTTTGGGAAAAGAAAATTATTTGAAGATTGTACGCGAGAAGAAGAGAGATTATTTGGGAACCGATGACGGCAGTACCGGAGAATGGGTCAACCCTTGACGCTGCAAGGGTAGAGCAGGTTAAACAAACGTTTGATTAGAGCGGGACAGTGGTCGGTACTGTACCTAATCCTGTAATGGAAATTCTACATGAAGGGCACAATTAATCATTTGAAGGGCGTAATTAGTTCGAAGAAAGGCGCAATTATTTTCTAAAGGGCCTATTAAATCGTCGGAGAGGCACAATCACGAAAGGGAAAGGCACAATTTTCTTTATGACCGCTTTTTTATTATAAACACGTCCCTAAATAGATGTTTCTAAGCTCAATCCTATCAAACAAACCGCAACAGTAAGTGGATTCATGAAGAAAATCGAGCAAAAACAAAGGAGGGAACAGGTACCGTGTTTCACCGTAAAAAAATGGGACAAGGTACCTGTCCCTCCGTCCCATCCAACGCTCACTTCATTACCGTCTTCAAATAAACCTCAAAAATCAAATCGATCAGCACGACGATTGTTGAACGCGGTGTCAAATCATACCCGGCGAATTGTACTCTTTGAACATCGGCACTGATGGAATTACGGGTAATCTTCGCCAGCGTGCTGTCCGCAGAGTTGGTGATGGCGAGGGAATCGGCGTTCTTGTAGCGGATCTTCTCGGCCGCCCCGACGATCGTTTTCGTCTCGCCGCTGGAAGAAATGAAGACGATCAGGTCATTCGGCTGCACCATATTCGGAAGCAGGTCGATGATATGAGATTCGTACACATACGAAGTCGGCTTATTCACCTGCATGAACAGCTTGCTGAAGTATTCCCCGACCATCTTGGTCAAACCGACCGACACAATCATCACTCGGCCGGCGCGCTCGATCTGATCGCTGATTTTCTCAAGCTCCTCGACCCGCAACGATGACAGCGTCCGTCCCATGTCCTGGCTGTAGCGGTCGAGCATATTTTCGGCCGGCCCGACGTTTTCATCGATGCTTTTCAGGACAAACTTAAACTCAGAGAAACCTTCAAGCCCGAGCTTCCGGCACATCCGCACAATCGTGGTCGTGCTCACGCTGTTGCTGTCGGCCATCGCGGTGAGCGACTGATTTTTTGCCGTATCCAGATGTTCCTCGACGTAAAATAATACATGCTTTTCCGCATGCGTCAGTTCCCCTATGCTTGATGCGAACCGATCCAATACCTTCCCCATAAGAATGCTCCTTTATAAACCGTTCATTGTCATTACATCCATTATACCCAATCAGAAACATGACAAGGCTTTCATTCTGTACAATTATACTTTTTATGTACCGTTTCGACAAGATTCGCTATGTTATAACTAGATTGTAAGGGATTTCATAAATATCATTCATTTTTAAAATAGAGAGGTGAACCTCACATGGAACTAAGAAAAATGACAGATGAACAGCTTATCATGTTTGACGTCGATTCAACATCAAAACACGAGATCCTCGAGAAACTCGCCGGGGCACTCCATGAAAAAGACATACTTACTTCCAAGGAAGATTTTTTGAAAGCGGTTTTAGAGAGGGAACAGATTTCCCCGACCGGACTTGAAGCGGGGCTTGCGATCCCACATGGGAAAAGCCCTTCCGTCAAGAAAGCGGCGTTCGCCGTAGCAAGGCTCAAAAATGGAATCGATACGTGGGAAAGCATCGACCCGAATAACAAGGTCCAGCTCGTATTCCTGCTGGCGATCCCGGATGCCGAAGCTGGCTCGACCCACCTGAGCGTCCTGTCCGAACTTAGCACAAGGCTAATGGACAAGGCGTACATCGACAACCTAATGAACGCAGCGACACCGGCGGAATTCCTGGCAGCCCTCGACCGCAGGGAAACCGCGGTGGAAGAACCTCAGGAATATACCAAAACGGTCCTTGCCATCACGGCATGTGCAGCGGGCATCGCCCACACATATATGTCCGCCGAGGCCCTTGAAAAAGCCGGCCGCGAAATGGGCATCCGTGTCATCACCGAAAAACAGGGTGCGAACGGGATTGAAGATGCCCATAAAGGAGCAATTTTAAAAGAAGCCGATGCGGTCGTATTCGCAACCGACATCGCGCCTAAAAATAAAGAACGTTTCGCAGGCAAGCCATATGTACAGACGCGTGTGGCCGAGCCGCTTAAGAACGCAAAAGACATCCTGAACCGCGCATTGACTAACCCGGACGGAACTGTCGCGGGTGACGAAAACGAAGAAGACATGACAGCCACGTCCGGCAACAAGCAGGGTCTACTCGCCGAAATGACGCAGGCCGTCATGACGGGTATCTCGTACATGATCCCGGTCCTCGTCGCGGCAGGACTCATGATGGGGATCGCGAAACTCGCGGCAATGCCGTTCGGACTCGTCGATCAAATCCATGACATCAAATATGCGACCCACTCGAACGAACTGTTCGTCATCCTGCACCACCTCGATAAATTCGGGGGCATGATCTTCAAGTTCATGTATCCGATCTTCGGTGCATTCGTCGCCTATTCTATAGCCGACCGCGTCGGGCTCGTCTCCGGTTTCATCGGAGGGGTATTCGCTGCAGGACTTCACTACACATTCTGGGGAGTCGAAGGCGGGATCCCGTCCGGATTCCTGGGCGCATTGATCCTTGGACTCACGGCCGGTTATGTTTCGAAATTTTTAAATGAAAAAATCAAGCTCAACAAAAACCTGATCGCCATGAAGCCGATGCTCATCATCCCGGCGATCTCGGTTCTGACCATATTCTTCTTGAACTTCTATATCGTCGATCCTGTTTTCGGAGGATTGAATGCATTACTGAGTGATTGGATCACGGCTGCACAGGGTGCAGGAAACGTCGTACTGGCAAGTATCATCGCCGCCGCGACAGCCTTTGACCTCGGCGGACCGATCAACAAAGCAGCAGGCGCCATCGCAATCGGCTTGGCTGCAGACCAGATTTATCCGCTGACAGCGCGCGTACTGGCCATCGTCATCCCGCCGATCGGGCTTGGCCTGGCAACGGTCATCGACAAATACGTCGTCGGCCGCCGCGTATTCGACGCCAACCTGCGCGTCGCAGGAAATACATCACTGCTGCTTGGCTTCATCGCCATCAGTGAAGGGGCAATTCCATTCATGCTCCGCAACCCGCTGATCACGATCCCGATCAACATCATCGGCGCGATCCTCGGCTCAGTCACAGCAGTACTCCTAGGTGCCGTCCAATGGTATCCGCTTCCGGCTGTATGGGGATGGCCGCTCGTGGATAACCTCTGGGCATACCTGATCGGACTTGTCGTAGGTGCAGGCTTCATCGCCTTTGCGAACATCTTCATCCGATTTGCCATTTTGAAAAAAAATGAACGATGACAGGGGCTGCGCGTGGACTTGGCTGGACTTCCGGTCCGACCGCCGCGTATGGCCATTGTCACAAATATAGTTGAAAAAACATAAAAGGGGGCCAGGGTCGAGTTTTTGACCTGGACTCCTTTATCTATTATTGGAGGGAACATCATGAAGAAACGTGTCTACGTCGTACCGCACTCCCACTGGGATCGCGAATGGTATTTTACAATAGAAGATTCAAACGTCCTGCTCGCGGAAAACCTCGATCATCTTCTGGACGTCCTTGAAAAAGATGAAGACTACACAGGCTATGTGTTCGATGCGCAGGCAAGCATCATCGAGGAATATCTGAAGGTCCGCCCGGAAAACCGGGACCGTTTGAAGCAGCTGGTGGAGGCGAAGCGGATTTTCATCGGGCCATGGTACACACAGACCGATTCGCTATTGGTGAATAAGGAATCGATCATCCGCAACCTGTTGTACGGAACGAAGATATCGGGCAGCTTCGGCCACAGCATGAACTGCGGCTACCTCCCGGATATTTTCGGTCAGAACCAGTACCTGCCGTCAATTTTTAAAGGATTCGGCATCGACAACAGCGTGCTGCAGCGCGGAATCTATACGGACCAGCTGCAAGGCGACCTTAACTTCACATGGAAATCCCCTGACGGCGAAACCGTGGATGCAAATAACATCTACTTCGGCTACGGGCCGGGGAAATTCCTTGAAGCAACGGAAGAGTATAAAAAAGAGCGGCTGTTCCCAATTTTGGAGAAACTGGCTGAAATGAATACGAATACAGATAACCTGTTATTGCCTGCCGGCGGGGACCAGGTCCTTGTACGCGAGCATTTTCCTGAAACGATCAAGAAATTGAACGAAGATTCTTCTGAGTACGAGTTTGTGTTGTCCGATTATGAAACGTTCATGAAGGAAACTTGGGAAGACGGTGCCGGGTTTTCGAATGTAATTGAAGGCGAAATGACGGCTACCCAGAAGTCCCGGATCCACAACACGATCCGTTCGCAGCGCTATGATATCAAGAAACTGAATTACGAAGTGGAACATAAAATCCTGAACGTCCTTGAACCGCTTGCGGTCATCGGCCAGTCACTCGGATTCCGCTACCCGCAGGCATGGCTCGACGGCATGTGGAAGCAATTATTCGATGTCCACGCCCACGACAGCATCGGCGGCTGCAACTCCGATGACACAAACCGCGATATTGTGCACCGACTCGAGAAAGTGAACCGTATCGCGGACGGGCTGCTGAATATCTTGAAGAAGCAGATGACGGAAGCCGTCAGCCGTCGGATTGGTCAGGATAATGTGTTTGTTTTCTTTAATCCGAATGCTAGCGTGTTTGCCGGTTCGGTTGAGGCTGTATTGTTTACGAAGTCCAGTCATTTTAAGGTTTGCGGTCTGGATGGATCCGAGGTGGCTGTTGAAGCAGTCGACCAGGAATACATCAGCGGCGGAAAGAAAATCGTCGTGACTGCTGAAGGCGAGAAGCAGGTCGAGGTTCCGGGTTATTACCGTACGGTGGTGATGGCTGATGTGAAGGATGTTCCTGCGCTTGGTTACCGGACGTATTTGGTAGAGGAAGTGGAAGACGGTTTGCGGAAGCTTTCGGAAGATGATGCGAAGACTTCGATTGAGAACGACCACGTGAAAGTGGAGTTTGTGGATGGGAATGTGACGCTGACTCAGAAAGAGACGGGGATCGAGATTCCTGGATTGCTGCGTTTTGAAAATGTGGCGGATGCCGGAGATTCTTATGACTTCTCACCGCTTGAGGGTGACGAGCCGATTTTCCTTGAAAAAGGTGAATTGTTGTCTGTTGAGACTGGGGCGCTGTCCGGGAAAATGATAATCAAGCATGAAGCTCTTGTTCCTGCGAATCTTGAAGATCGCCAGGCAGAGGTTAATTCTGAATCATTGGTGATTGTCACGACATTGGAGTTGCGTAAAGATGAGAAAGTCGTGCGCGTCCAGCATACGATTGACAACTTGGTCGAGGACCACCGTGTACGGGTACTATTAAATACGGGAGTGGCCGATCCTGCGTCGTCATTTGCCGATCAAGGCTTCGGTTTGATCGAACGCAGCGTGGAAAATCCTTATATGAAGGATTGGAAAGAGAACGGATTTGCAGAAGCGCCGGTGCCGATTTATTCGTTGGAGAACTTTGCAGGCATATCAGAAGATGGCGTAACATTTGCAGCCATCACCCGCGGCATCAAGGAATATCAAGTCGTAGGCGGCTCATTGGCACTGACCCTGTTCAGAAGCGTCGGTCTGTTGGGAAGAGACGACCTGGCATGGCGCCCGGGCCGCGCGTCGGGCATCAACAACAAAGTCGTATACACGCCTGATGCCCAGATGAAGCAGAAGATGGTGTTTGAATACGGGGTTTACGTTGGATCCGATGAGCCTGAGGTTTTGTTCGCTGAAACCGATCACTTTGTCGGCCGCCATGTATCTTACCAGAAGCAGAGTTTGAACACATTTGAAGAACGCCTGGAGCGTTTTGAAATCCCATATCCGGTTGCAGAACTCGAGGATTCGGTGTCGTTGCTTCGTATCGTAGACAACCCTGCAATCGTGATGAGCAGCTGCAAACGTGCATACGACGATACTTCGGTCATTGTCCGATTCTTCAATCCGACCGACATAGTCCAGGGGTTTGAGCTGGACAGTGTGTATGACTCAGTAGCGGTAGTTAATTTAGCCGAAGAAGTACTTGCTGGAGCGGGGAGTGAACTTGAGATTAAACCTAAGGGACATTTGACGTTGAAACTGTCTTAATGTGAGCCAGGGGGACAGGTACAGTTACCCAAAAACGAGCTATGGGATGAACAGGGTTTAGGTAGTAGGGTGCTGGACCTGTTCCAGCGTCCCACCCCCTGCCAAATAAAGAATTTTAGACAAGTGGCTCAATTACCGGGTGAAGTGGCGCAATTAATTTGAAAGTTGCGCAGTTATCCGGAAAGAGGCGCAATTATTTCAGAACTGGCGCAATTATCCTGGAAAGCGGCGCAATCCAGTGGCCGAGACTGTGTCTCATACTGAATTTAACCCCTTTCTTTAGAGTTAAAAAGCGGGTTTGACAAATTAATATTAAAAAAATAAGGTTAATCGGTGTTTCTCAATGAGAAAAGCTGGATCCAGGGATGGAATCCTTAATAGGAGACACTGTCCCATCGTCGAATAAAGAAAATCCGACATGAAGGGCACAATTAATAGTTTGAAGGGTGCAATTAGTCCGAGGAGAGGCACAAATAAATTTTTAAGGTCCTAATAAACCGGGTGAGAGGCCCAATTATCGCTGGGAAAGGCATAATTGTCTTTAAGACCGCTTTTTTGATGAAAACCAAGTCCCTAAATAAAGGGTTCCCACCCCAAGTTGATCCAACAAACTTCAAAAGAAGGTGAAACCATGTCAAAAAACGAACTAATAACTAACATAGAAACCAGACTCAAAGCCATTTACGGCGAAGAGTATAACGAAGAATATCTAACAAGCTTCACAGAGCTGCTGGAAAAATGGAGCAGCCATACCTTCGAAAAAACAGCAACGGTCTCAGAAGAAAATGTCTACCTGATCACATACGGCGACAGCATCTACGAAGAAGGAAAACCGACGCTTGAGTCGCTGCGCTCATTTTTAAACGAAAAAGTGAAGGGTACCGTCACGGATGTCCACCTGCTGCCGATGTTTCCATATACTTCGGATGATGGTTTTTCGGTCGTTGATTATCGGGAGGTTGATTCAAAACTTGGTGACTGGAAGAACATCGAGAATCTTTCTGAAGATTACCGCCTTATGTTCGATTTCGTAGCCAATCACATTTCGAAATCCAGCGAGTGGTTCCAGGGATATTTGAATAGAGATGAAAAATATAAAAACTACTTTATCCCGAAAGATGACTCGTTCGATGCTAGTGAAGTGGTTCGTCCGCGGACGTCGCCGCTTCATCATGAGTACGAAGGGAAAGGCGGCGTGAAAACGGCCTGGACCACATTCAGTGAAGACCAGGTTGACGTCAATTTCCGCCATTTCCCGGTGCTCGTCGAGATGACGGACATCCTGTTGGAGTACGTTAGCAAAGGCGGAACAAGCATCCGGCTCGATGCGATCGGCTTCATCTGGAAGGAGTCTGGCACGACGTCGATCCACCTTCCGCAGGCTCATGAAATCATCAAGCTTTGGAGGGATGTTGTCGACTTTTTCAAACCGAATACACAAATCATTACAGAGACCAATGTGCCTCATAAAGAAAATATCAGCTATTTCGGCGACGGCACCGATGAAGCGAATATGGTGTATCAATTCTCGCTTCCTCCGCTCGTACTGCATTCGTTGACCACCCATAATGGTGCCAAGCTGACGGAATGGGCGAAGACAATTGATACGGTTTCGGATACGGCGACTTATTTTAATTTCCTGGCAAGTCATGACGGAATCGGCATGCGTCCGACGGAAGGCATCCTGACCGAGGATGAAAAGCAGATGCTTGTTGAAAAAGTTAAGGAAAACGGCGGCCGTGTGTCGTATAAAGCCAATAGTGACGGCAGTCAGTCCGTTTACGAACTGAATATTAATTATTCTGATGCGCTTGTGAATAAGGGTGAGGATACGACTGAGGAGATGGAAGTGGCAAAAATGCTTGCTGCCCACTCAATACTCTTGTCATTCGTCGGTGTTCCGGCGATTTACTATCATTCACTGCTCGGTTCCAAGAATTACGAAGCCGGGGTGGAAGAGTCAGGCATCAACCGCCGGATCAACCGCGAGAAGCTTGAACTCGGAACCATTCTGGAAGAATTGGAAACAGACTCCCGCCGGAAAGGGATCTTCGGAGGACTGCAGAACATGATCGCAATCCGCCAAAAGGAATCTGCGTTTTCTCCTTATGCGGGGCAGGAAGTGCTGGAGTTAGGTGAGAACTTGTTCGGCTTGAAGCGTGTGAATGACGAAACGGGTGAAGAGGTTACATTTGTTGTGAACCTTGATTCCCGTAAAGCCGAAGTTGAACTTCCGGTAGAAGGAACCGACTTAATGAGTGGAAAAGAATTGAACGGCAAGGTTGAATTGAAACCTTACCAGTTTGTGTGGATTAAATAAAGAAATGGGACGCGGGGACAGGTACACTGTCCCACTGCCTATTTTCAAGTTGGATTTTGGGACACGGTACCTGTCCCTCTGTCCCTTAGGAGTGTGTGAAGATGAAGTTTTTGATTGCGGCTGATTCGTTTAAGGATTCGCTTTCGGCGTTTGAGGTCGGGGAAGCGGCGCGGGACGGGATTCTGGCGGCGCTGCCAGATGCACAAATAGAGAATTCCCCGATGGCGGACGGCGGGGAAGGAACGATTGATGCGCTTCTTGCCGGGATGGCCGGTGAGGAAAGGGAAATTTCCGTTCATGATCCGCTTATGAATGTTATCATAGCCCGCTATGCTGTATTGAATGAGGATACTGTTTTTATTGAAAGTGCACGGAGCAGCGGTCTTCCTCTTGTTCCTTTTAACCTCAGGAATCCAATGAACACCAACACATACGGTCTGGGTGAGCAGATCAAGAATGCCGTCGAGAGCGGCTACCGCACTATTGTCATTTCGCTTGGTGGAAGCGCCACGAATGACGGCGGGGTTGGGATGCTACAGGGACTTGGGTGGAAGTTTTATGATAATGATGGCAATCTCCTCGGTAATGAAGGAAACCCGTTACTGAAGGTGGCTTCATTCACGGATGAGGATCGTATCCCAGAGCTGGAACAGTGCTCTTTCACCATCGCCAGCGATGTCACCAACCCATTCTTCGGAAAAAACGGAGCAGCCCAT
Source organism: Rossellomorea oryzaecorticis (assembly GCF_045897515.1). Lineage (NCBI taxonomy): Bacteria > Bacillati > Bacillota > Bacilli > Caryophanales > Bacillaceae > Rossellomorea > Rossellomorea oryzaecorticis. The sequence goes on from NZ_JBJOSA010000034.1 coordinate 21,845, forward strand.
ATTTTCGCCAGGCAAAAAGGTGCCAAAGACGAGGATATCGTTGAGTTGGATGCGGCCCTCCGGAATCTGGCCGGAATTTTCAATAGTAAGTACGGTCTCGACCTCCAATCCGTCGAAGGCTCCGGTGCAGCCGGCGGCCTCGGCGGTGCTATCGTGGCCGGGTTGAAAGGCAAGCTTCAATCAGGTGTTGAAACAATCGCCGGACTGACCGGCCTGGAAGAAAAGGTCGCATCAGCCGACGTGATCTTCACCGGGGAAGGCAGCCTCGACAGCCAGTCCCTCATGGGCAAGGTTCCTGTCGGGGTTGCGAAACTCGCGAAGAAGCATGGCAAGAAAGTGATCGGAATTGCCGGCCGTGTGGATACGGATTTGAAAGAAGTCAATCAGTATCTGGATGCGGTGTTCTCCATTCAGACCGAGTGCCGGACGCTTGAGGAGGCTCTTACTAAAGAGGTCTCCGGTGAGCAGGTGCGTACCACGGTAGAACAGATTGTGAGATTGATCAAATAGAAGTGTGAGGGGCAGGTATTGCGGCTTTGGGCCGCGGTACCTGTCTTTTTGTATTCAGAAAGGAAGTCACGTTGCCAAGCCCCATGGTTTCTGTCCCTAATAATTGAATCACCACCCCCACTTCTATATACTTTCCTTAAAAGAACTATTCGAGGTGAAAAGCATGACTGATGAAATAGCCTTAAAAAGATGGAAAGCACTAGAACCGGAGCTTAGAAAGAAGCTTGAATCGAATGTTTACTGTGGGAAATGCGGTGTGACGACAATCGTTGACTATGACCCAGTTCACATTAAAGGGATATTGTGAGGAATGTAATGGACCGGTGGTAAGAGTGGTCGAGTAGAGGGGACAAGTAACACTTTACCTGTACCTATAGTTCTGGCCGATCAGAAGGAAAAAGATATGGAATTGGGTCGCGGTACCTGTCCCCGTGGCTCGTAAAGTAGGTGTAATTATGAATGATAGACAGCAGGAAATGGTGGGCATTCTTTTGCGTCATTCTAATCGGTTTTTGCTTGTGAAGGACATCACGGAGGAATTGGATTGTTCTGAGAAGACGGTGAGGAATGATTTGAAAGTGATTGAAGCGGGGCTGAAGCCGTATTCTTCAGCGGCACTGGTGAGGAAGCCGGGGCTGGGTGTCTGCCTGGAAGTGGATGAAAACGATAAGAGTCAAATTTATCGTGATCTTTATATAAGCGGGACAAAAGAAAACCGCATGGAAGATGAGGACAGGCTGCTCGAGATTGCCTTTGATTTGCTGATGAGCCCGAGGGCCGTTACGGTTGGGGAACTTGCGGCTGAATTTTATGTCAGCAAGTCTGTTATAAAAAAAGATCTGGATCTGCTTGGAAACTGGCTGAGTTCATTTGATCTGACTATGGGGACGAAACAGAGGATCGGACTGACGCTTGAGGGGACGGAAAGGGATAAGCGTTCGGCCTTGTCCCGCCTGCATGAGCTTGTGAACGCAAATATGCCAGACAATGATTTTATTAAAAATCAGTTCTCTCCTCATGAAGTCACTTCAATCACTGCCTGGATGAGGGATCTTCAAAAGAAATATGCCCTTTCTTTCACGGATGATTCCTTTGAACGGATCGTTATACACACGCTGCTGATGTTGAAGCGGACTAAGCTCCAGCAGTTTATTGCGATGCCGGAGGAAGAAATTGCATCTCTAAAAGGTCATAAAGAATACCGTTGGGCCGGTGAATTACTTGAGAGGATGGAGACGGGTTTTTCCATCCGTTTTCCGGATTCGGAGCGGGCTTATCTGACGCTGCACTTCCTTGGCGGGAAATTCTTACAGAGAAATAGTGTGGAGTCAGACGACAGTGACGAACTTCTTTCAAAGGTCATTACGGCCATGGTCACTTCTTTATCTCGAACGCATGAGGTTGATTTTAAAAATGATGAAGAATTGTTGGAGGGACTGCGCGTCCATCTCCATTCCACCCTCAACCGGCTGAAGCACGGGCTGCCGGTTTCGAATGTGATGCTTCAGGAAATCAAAAAGATGTATCCTTATCTCTTTGATCAAATCCTTTTCGCAATAGATGAGATGAACCAAACACTGCCTCTGGAGATACCTGAAGAGGAAGCGGCTTATCTAACCCTGCATTTCCAGGCGTCATTGGAGAGGCTCAAGAATAAACATCTCGCCGTGAAAAAAGCGGTTATCGTCTGCCATATGGGAATCGGGATGTCACAACTGCTGAGGACGAAGGTGGAGCGGAAATTCCAGACGGTGCAGGTGGACGACTGCATTGCACATTCTGAATTGCAGGCCTTCTTGAAGCGGCACGAAGTTGATTTTATCATCAGCACAATCTCGCTGGAAGTTGTAGAGAAGCCTCATATTGTGGTGTCTCCCTTATTTGATAAGACCGATGAAGAACGACTTGCTGAAATGATCAGTCAGCTCGGAAAAACGCCGCGATCAAGCGAAAACTCAATGATATTAAGCTACACTGACCCGTTTCTGGTTTTCCCTCACCTCCAGGAAACAAATAAATATGAAATCATCAAAAAGCTGTCACTGGACCTTTTTAAAAAGGGATATGTGGAAAAAGAGTACACGGAAAGCGCAATGATTAGGGAACGAATGGCGGCTACGACAGTGGGATCCGGGATTGCAATACCGCACGGAAATCCCAAGTATATCAGGCAGTCCGTCATTGCCATCGCGACCCTGCCGGAACCGGTTGAATGGGGAGCGGAGAAAGCGTCACTGGTCTTCCTGCTGGCCGTCCGCGATGATAAGCAGGAAAAGGTGAAGCAGCTGTTTCGGGAGATTTCGCTGTTAAGTGAAGACCCGGACCGCATCCAAGCTCTTTTAAAAGAGAAAGATCGGATGCAGCTTCTCTCAAAATTCAAGTGAAAACAGGGTTTACAGGCCCTGTTTTTTATTTTTGCCATTTTACCGCAGCCTCCGGTAAAAGTTGCTCCTTTTTAACTGATAATCAAGCGTTATAGTAAATGTAAGCGATTACGAAAAAGGAGAGACAGAGATGAAAATTTTAGCCATTACATCATGTCCAAACGGTATCGCCCACACTTATATGGCTGCTGAAAACCTTGAGAAAGCAGCAAAAGAGATGGGCGTCCAGTTAAAAGTCGAAACCCAGGGATCGATCGGGGTGGAGAACGAATTTTCAAAGAAAGACATTGAAGAAGCGGACGGCATCATCATTGCCGCCGATAAAACAGTCAATAAAGACCGGTTCCACGGGAAGAAATTGCTCGTGGCCGGAGTACAGGACGGGATCCGCAAGCCCGAGCAGCTGATCAAGAAAGTGATGAGCGGCGATGTGCCTGTCCATCATTCGAGTTCTGCAGAAACGGCGGACAAGAGTGAGAAGAAGGAGAACCCGATCTACCGCCACTTGATGAACGGGGTTTCCTATATGGTTCCGTTCATCGTTGTCGGCGGATTGCTGATCGCCGTGGCGTTGACCCTTGGAGGCGAGAAGACGCCGGGCGGACTCGCCATTCCTGACGACTCGTTCTGGAAAAGCATCGAAGCGATCGGCGGGGCTTCCTTTACCTTCATGGTGCCTATCCTTGCCGGATTCATTGCCTACAGTATCGCGGACAGGCCGGGGCTGGCACCTGGTGTAGTCGGCGGTTATATCGCGGCGAATGGAAGTTTTTACAATAGTGAAGCAGGGGCTGGATTCATCGGCGGAATCATCGCCGGTTTCCTTGCAGGTTATGTTGCTCTATATACTAAGAAAATTAAGGTACCGAAGGCGCTTCAGCCGATCATGCCGATCATCATCATCCCGGTGCTCGCATCGCTGATCGTCGGACTCGCCTTTGTATTCTTGATCGGGGCTCCCGTAGCCGGTGTATTCACCGTGCTGACAGACTGGCTCGCCGGCATGCAGGGGACAAGCTCGATTCTGCTGGCGCTCATCCTTGGAGCGATGATTTCCTTCGATATGGGAGGACCGGTCAACAAGGTAGCCTTCCTATTCGGTTCTGCTATGATCGGAGAAGGAAACTACGAAATCATGGGGCCGATCGCGGCTGCCATCTGTATCCCACCGATCGGTCTTGGACTTGCGACCTTCATCGGTAAAAAGAAATTCCAGGCCGCTGAACGGGAAACAGGAAAAGCATCGTTTACGATGGGGCTGTTCGGCATAACAGAGGGAGCGATCCCGTTTGCCGCCCAGGATCCTCTGCGAGTGATCCCAAGCATCATGGTCGGGTCGATGACAGGTTCCGTCATTGCCATGCTTGGCCATGTAGGGGACAGGGTCGCCCATGGGGGACCGATTGTCGCTGTTCTTGGAGCGGTCGATAATGTGCTGATGTTCTTTGTTGCTGTAATTGTTGGTTCACTCGTGACGGCCGTAGTGGTGAATATGTTGAAGAAGGATGTTCATGAAGAAGGAGCTTTGGCCGGAGCAGGAAGTGCTGAAGAAAGTATAGAGAATCAGGATACTCAGCCTGAAGCGGTTGAGGAAGAAGTCGATAGGACAGTTACAGAAGTAAGTGAAATTAATAAACTGACAGACATCACAAACCTGGATTTGATCAACATTGATCTCGAGGGAACGTCCCGCGATGATGTCATCGACGAAATGATCCAGCTGCTGAATCAAACAGGCAGCATCACTTCGGCCGCCGCATTCAAAGAAGCCATCCTGAACCGTGAAAAAGAAAGCACAACCGGAATCGGCATGAACATAGCCATTCCGCACGGCAAGTCCGACGCTGTCACAAAACCAAGCGTCGTCTTCGGAATCAAGAGGGACGGAGTGGACTGGAACAGCCTCGACGGCTCCGATGCGAAACTGATCTTTATGATTGCCGTTCCTAAAGAGAGTGAAGGGAATGAGCATTTGAAAATCCTTCAGCTGCTGTCACGCCAGTTGATGGATGGGGAGTATCGTGAGAAGCTGTTGAAAGTTAATACTAAGGAAGAAGCGTATCATCTTTTAGAAGAAATCAAATAAATCATCAAAGCCCGTCCCTGACGAAAAAGGGACGGGCTTTGATGTGGAAAGGGGATAAGAACCTGTCCCTAAATCCCTACAATGAGTTCCTGCAACTCATCGGGTAGCTTTTATAATTTACATTCATTTTACCATCAGCAACCACATTGATCCCAGTTGATTCTTTATGAGGGAAGACCCGCGAAGTGAATACCAACTCCCCACCGTTGATGAAAATCTCTACGATGCTGCGGTCAACAAAAATCTGCATATCAACTTTGTCGCCGATTTCAAGTTTTGAGCTTCTTTCAAAGCCATACTCTCCGCCGAATGTTTCCGCGAAATTCTCCCGGTTCAAGGTTACGGTCTGCTCGGAGCGGTTGAACTCCAGCACAAGCCCCTCGGTTTCAGAAGAGAAAAGCCTCAAACCGAAAATCTCGGATTCTATTGATTCCAATGAAAGTTCAAGCTCATATTGATAAGAGGCTGCACCGATTTCTGTGCTTCCTTGAGACAGGCTGAACTCGCCTTTCGCTGGCTCCGCTCGAAGTTTCTCAAGCTCCCTTGCCGGCTTCTGAATCAGCCTGCCGTCAACAATATCAAGCTTACGCGGAATCGTCAGGCAGTGCGCCCAGCCTTCCTTGTCTGAAGGATAATCCATCTCGCCCATGCCGGCCCAGCCGAATAGGAGGCGCTCCTTGTTTTTTCCTTCAAAGGTCTGAGGGGCATAAAAATCGAAGCCTTTGTCCAGTTCATGGTGGCTTTCGACCTTGAACGTGAGGTTTTCGATGTCCAGTTCACCAAGAACATAGATGACATTATAGAGGTTCTGATAGGCATGTTCCTCGGGCTCAAGCCCCTGGGGTGAAACCACGAGTACATCCTGCCCGTTCAATTCAAAATAGTCGGGGCACTCGAGCATGTAGCAGGTGTCCGGCAGATTCAAATCCAGATCCAGTTCGCCTTTAAACGACCAGTCACGCGCATTGCTTGATTCGTAGACAATGATGGCACCGGTCAGGTTGGAACGCTGGGCTCCGAGCAGCATATAATAGGTGTCATTTTTCTTGAACACTTTCGGATCGCGGACATGTCCCGTATATCCTTCGGGAACACCCTCGATGATCGGGTTCTGCTCATATTTGCGGATCGCGCCATCCTTGTCCATGATGGCAAGGCACTGGTTCGCCGACCGTTCTTCGGCGCTGTATTTGATGTTGCCGGTATAGTAAAGATAGAGTTCTCCGTCGACTTCAATCGATGCCCCGGAATAAGCTCCGTGTGATTCGTAGTCTTCGACAGGGACGATTGCAGTGGGAAGCCTCTTCCAATCTATTAGATCTGTTGATTTCACGTGTGCCCAGTGCTTCATGCCATGAGTGGGACCGAACGGATACCATTGGTAAAAAACATGGAATTCGCCGTTGAAGTATGCAAGGCCGTTCGGATCGTTCATCAAGCCGTAGCCGGGGTGGATATGATACGCAGGCTTCCACGTTGAAGACGTAGATTTTGCCTGCAGTTGATCTAGTTCATTTTCTTTAGCATCGTTAATGGTGCGGTATTTTGGTTCGGTGTATCTATTCATGCTTGTCAAATTCCTTTCGTGAAAGAGATTTTCCCTTGCGCGGGAAGAATCGACGATAAGTGGATTTAGTTGAAAATATCAAATTGGTTTCGCTAATGAGGACTGGTTTTCGATATAAGGTTTAACGGTTTCGATAAAAGAACCCGGATTTTTGAAAATAAATCTTTTGATTTCGATAATAAAGTTTCGATTATCGATAATAAAAAGGATCATGGTCGTTCGGTGCCTGCCGGAAGTCCCTCAATTCAGTCTGGAAAGCCCTATGGCCACACCGAAACGCCTGATTCGTTCAAAGTTTTTACCGTAAAACTCAAAAAACCGGCCATATAACGCCAAAACCCACTCCCCTATTAAAGAAAAGCAGGCAAGTGAACCCCCACTAACCTGCTTCTATCAACTTTTAATACGATCAAGCTTCTTTTTTATCTGAGTATCCAAACATCCAAGTCAGCACGAATGCTACTGCGATCGCGACAACGTTGATCAGGATGTATTGAAGGATCTGCCCGTTCAGGTAGAGCAGCGTTCCCGGGATGACGGTGATGGCCATGCCCGTTGCTTTCAGTCCCATGATCGAAGCGAGGAATCCTCCGACTCCGCCCCCGATGAGTGCCATGACGAATGGCTTTCCGTAGCGCAGGTTCACCCCGAAAATGGCTGGTTCGGTGATGCCGAGGAATGCTGAAAGGGAAGACGGAAGCGCCAATGCTTTCAGTTTCTTGGACTTTGTTTTCAGGCCGACAGCCAGTGCCGCGCCGCCCTGTGCCGCAATCGAGCAGGTGATGATGGCGTTGTACGGGTTGTTTCCGTATTTCGCAAGCAGCTGGATTTCGAGCATATTAAAAATGTGATGGATTCCAGTGACGACGATGATCTGGTTGAGTCCACCAATCAGGAATCCGCTGATGCCGAATGGCCATTCAAGGACGGCGATCGTGCCGTTCAAAATGACGTTCTCTAAACTGTGGAAGACAGGTCCGATCACGAATAATGCCAGTGTGATCATGACAAGCAGTGTTAAAAACGGCGTGATGATTAAATCGAGAGCTTCAGGTGTGCGCTTGCGAATCTGCTTTTCCAATTTGGCCCCGAGGATCCCGGCGATGAAAGCAGGGAGGACGGAACCTTGATAACCGACGACAGGGATGAATCCGAAGAATTCAAGCGGCTGTACGTCTCCGCCTGCGACTCCCCATGCGTTCGGCAATGAAGGGCTGACGAGCATCAATCCAAGGACCATTCCGACAATCGGGGTCCCGCCGAACACCCTGAAGGTCGACCATGCGACCAGCGCAGGCAGGAAGATGAAGGCCGTGTCAGTCAGGATCTGAGTATATAATAGGAAGTTCTCGGAGATATCATCGGGCGTCATGCCGAAGAGTGCTAGTATCTGCTCCTGCATGACGAGTCCGCGAAGTCCCATGAAGAGACCTGTGGCAACGAGTACCGGGATGATCGGTACAAAAACGTCACCGAATGTGCGGATCGCCCGCTGGAACGCGCTGCCGCTTTTCACGGCTTCCTTCGACTGTTCCGCTTTCGTCGATCCGGCGATCCCCAGGTTCCTCACTTCTTCATAAATGCGGTTGACCGTTCCGGTACCGAGGATGACTTGGTATTGGCCGGAGTTGAAGAAGGCGCCTTTCACTTTATCCGTGTTTTCAACGGCTTCCTGGTCGATTTTTTCTTTGTCTTTCACCATGATTCGTAAGCGGGTGGCACAATGGGCGACAGACAGGATGTTATCTTCACCGCCGACACCGGCCAGGATTTCTTCTGCAATCTTTCTGTTCTCTGACATTGTTTCTCCTCCTTTGTTCATGTGTGTAATCGATTTCACATCGGTTGAAAATAAATGCATCGGCTAATTGAATGCCCATACATAGTAAATAGAATAATAGATATTGCTGGTGTGTAATCGATTTCACACCAGGTAAAAATAAAAGTACCGGTCTCAAGGATTCCAATACATAGTTAAAGTAGTAGTGTAATCGATTCCACATACGACATATCGTTATGAAATCGATTACATACTGAAATTATACACTACTTTTTTTGACGAGTCCATAGTCTAATACAATTTTACTCGCCGGGATTTTCTTTTGATTGATCATCGATAGGATCAGATTGGCTGCTTCCCGGCCGGCTTTGTTGTATTGAAAGTCTATAGTTGTGAGGGGCGGTGTCACATATTGGGACAACTCGGATGCTCCGACTCCTGCTAGTGCAATGTCCTCAGGGATTTTCAAGCCCTTTTCCTTCAGGTAGTTCATCGCCCCGATCGCGAGTCGGTCTGTCACGGCGAACACTGCAGTCGGGAGTGTGGTGGATGATTCCATGATGTTTTTCATTGCCTCGTAGCCTGATTCTACATCGAATACAGCGGTCTGGATCCAATGCTCTTTAATCGGTAGGCCGTGTTTCTCCATGGCGGCAAGATACCCTTTTTTCCTCATCAGCCCGACGGCACGGTCGGATTCGCTAACACCGATGAACGCCACTTTTTCATGACCTTTTTCGATAAGGTAATCAATCATTTCTCCTGTTGCCATGATTTCATTAAATACAACAGAAGGTGTGCCGGGCATATCCTGGCCGACGACCACAAACGGCACCTTCAGCTTCTGGATTTCTTCCACCAGCTGTTCGTTCGTATTGGTGGCAGACAGGACGATTCCTTCAACGTCCCTGCTTTTCAACAGTTTAAGGAACTCGATTTCCTTGCCGGCATCCAGATTCGAATTCGCCAGTAAGATCTGATAGCCTTCCTCAGCAAGCACCCGGTCGAGGCCGTTGACCATCCTGCTCGTCGTCTCGGATCCGAGCTTCGGCAGGATCACCCCGATTACCTTTGTCTTCTTCGTCCGCAGCGACTTTGCGTTCTCGCTTGGTATATACCCTGTTTCTTCTATTACTTTAAGAATCCTTTCTCTCGCTTCCTCGCTCACATACCCGGATTCATTCAGCATCCGCGAAACCGTCGCACTGGAAACATTCGCCCTCCTGGCCACTTCCTTAATCGTAATCACACAGCGTCCTCCTTGTGGTTTCTCTTGGGTTTATTTTACTTGATAGGAGAGGGGATTGAAAGAGTGAGCCGCGGGGACAGGTACAGTGACCCACTTCAGTCGTTCCAGTTTCAAACCGGGTCAG
>NZ_JBJOSA010000035.1:0-28601 GCF_045897515.1 Rossellomorea oryzaecorticis
TAACGATATTCGTTACGGTAAATCTAGAATTAACGTTGACGTATTGTCTTGTTTTGTTCAGTTTTCAAGGTTCAATTGTTAAGGTGAGCTCTCATGAGCACCTCTTAAATATAACATTTTTCATCATAAAGCGTCAAGCTTTTTTTGAAATTTGTTTTTGTGTCGTTTTGGCGACAAGGAATATAATAGCACCTTTTCTATTAAAGAGTCAATACTATTTAATGATTTTTTTAAAAGTATATTAAAATCGCTCTTTTTTCTATTAAATCTTCATCATTCTATTTTCTTTTTATAAGAACAGCCCCATCCGTTCCCTGGCGGGGCTGTTTCTTCAATTAAAGTTTCGGATGTACTTTTCTCCGTTTTCAGGGAACACATTGATCGTGGCCAGCCAATCCCAGATGAGTTCATGTGGTTTTTGTCCGAGGGTGCCAGTAATGATGGTTTTGGTTGAAAGTTTATTAACGGGAAGACTTTTCGTTAAATAAGTGTGGTGGGTATGGAGGTCTCTTAGGACAACACATTCATCAGCAAAGGCGGAAACCTGAAACATGCCTTCTATTGTCCTGCTGTATTTCGAGAGGTTTCTTTCCCATCGGTCGAGGTCTTCTTCGTAATCCCAGTCTGACTGATGGAAACGAGGGTAGTCTTTGAGGAATAAATGATTGAGGAGGCCCTCGCACTTTTTCAGGATGGGGGTTCCTTCTTTGATATAGTCATCTACCAGATTTAAAAAGACGGTGCCTTCTCTTTTATCGAGCCAGCGGACAAAGGTTCGCAGCTGAAGCAGGAAAGTCTCTGTGTAGTTTTTCTTTGGAATGATTTTTGTGTAATGCGGGAGGTATGCGAAGATCAATTCTTCCCAGAAGGCTGCGGGACATTCTTGCCAAGAAGGAGGACAGTCATCTTCTAAATGGTCTGTCATGTAGTGAGAAAATGCACGGAGAAATTCATTTCTTTTTTTGTTGGCCTTTTGTTCTTTTTTGTAGGCGATGAGGTCCTTGCCGTAGTACTCCATCAATCCGCGGTGCCTCATGTCGAATTCCCTGCTTATCTTAAAATTGTCGAGCAGTTCTGTATGCTGCCCGGGTTCTGTGAATTCCTGCAGCCAAATGCGAGTGTTGGAATCTTCGTGGACGATTCTTCCTTTCATCGATAAACCACCAGCTTTCTTCAATTTTTAATAGATGGATCAGGAAAAATAGATGGGGGAGGAGATGTATGCGGGGTCTAATCCAAATTATACCATTACCGTTTCAGGAAGAATAGTATTTTTTTATAGAGGAAGTTAAACAGCGTTAATAGAAGATTAATAGTAGAAGATATTTATTACTATTCGTTATGGGGGGATTTGCGATGAATGAAATTAAGCATGCCATACAGGATGACTATCCTGATGACTTCGCCTGGTGCTATGGATGCGGGCGTTTAAATGAAGAAGGCCATCATTTCCGCACAGGTGTCGATGGTGAGAAAACAGTGACGGTTTATACACCTCAACCTGAGCATACTGCCCTGCCGGGGTTCGTGTACGGAGGATTGATTGCTTCGTTGATCGATTGCCACGGGACCGGTTCGGCCGCTATTGAGCTTCACAAGCTGAATGGCGGCAGTGTCGGCGACGGGGCAGAACCGCCCCGCTTTGTCACAGCGTCTTTGCACGTCGACTTTATGAAACCGACCCCTCATGGTGTTCCATTAAAGGCTGTCGGGACGGTCGAGAAGATTCACCCGAAGAAATTCAAGGTTGTGACGGAAGTATTCGCGGAAGGGGAAATATGCGCGAAGGGTGAGGTCGTGGCGGTTGTGATGCCGGAGACGTTTTTGAAAAAGGGTTAAGTGAGACTGGCTGCTTTGCAACATGATAAAGATTTAAAAAAAGAGGGCCAACGTCAGTCGGCTCTCTTTCGTTTTTACGATTCATGTATAATTTTCAGAAAAGCTTCCTTTAATTTAAGGTCTACTTTCCCCGTGATGGCATCGACAGGTAAGATTCCAACCTTATCCCCTTTCAAATAACCTATCCAAAAAGGCAAGTAAATGACAAAGGCGGAATTGAAGGTGATGTCAATAGATTTACGTTTCCTTTCTTTCTGAAAAACCTCCCAATAGATTGTTTCTTTCGCCGTTTCTTTATCCTTTTCTCCTATTACAGGAAAGAGATTCATGTCCTTATTAATGGGATGCAGGGGATAATCCGCAGGCAGAATGGCAGATGTATTCGTAATCGGTTCTATTGCAACCTTCCCTCTTATCGCTTCTTTCAGCGTGGCGCTTGTTAACTCGTATTCGTAGCACCAAAACGGGAGATAAGCTAATTCTATAGAAGAAAGTTGCTTCTTTTCCTTTGCCAGTATTCGTACAAGAAAACTGGATTCGTATTCCTGAATAGCTTTTATCGCTTCCCCTTTTTCTACGACTTCTTTAAGAAAGTATCCTTCTTTCACCGTACAACCCGCCTTTCTACTTACCCCTCGTTTATAGGTTTTGAAGGAACATAAGGAAGAACATGACGACTATAAAGTAACCTATTAAATAAAGCGGCCATCTCTTCGTTTTGCGCTCACTTTCAATTTCTGCTTTTTCCAGTGCAGATGCAGCTTCTGATCTTGCGGAAAGCTTTTCTTGAAGGCTTTCATCTGATTCACTTAACGTCAGTCCTGTGAGTTTTGACTGTTCAGGCTTTGCTCCTAACAGACTTACGGCATAACCGACGGCAAATGCCACAACAGCACCCACTACGTTATTGTAAAGCCAGGAAATAGAGGCGAATTGAATGACTGCCCACACCGAGAACATTCCTGCAATGATTCCTGCGAATGCTCCAGTACCATTTGTTCTCCTTGTAAAGATCGCCAGCAGGAATACACCCAATAATGCACCATAGAAATATGAACCTATCTTGTTGACCGCTTCAATGACGGGTCCCAGGTTTGAAGCAAAAAATGCAAAAATGGTTGCATAGATCCCCCAGAAAACGGTCGCCCAGCGGGATGCTTTTAAATAATGTGCGTCTGAAGCATTCTTCTTGAAGAATTTGCTGTAAAAATCCCGGATTGATACTGCTGATAATGAATTGAGTGCCGAGTCCAGACTGGACATCGCAGCTGCAAATACACCGGCAATAATGAGACCTGAGATACCGGCAGGCAGTTCATTTACGACAAACAGCGGGAAGAGCTCGTTCAAGTTCTCTACATTCGGGTTGCCCGCGTGTTGATAATAAACATATAAAAGTACACCAATAAATAAGAATAAAAGCATTTGAGGGATCATTAGAACCCCGCTTAGCACTAATGATAATTTACTTTCGCGTATGGATTTACTTGTTAGTACACGCTGAATCTGACTTTGATCTGTACCGAAATATGCGGCGTGAAGGAAAAGTCCACCGATCACACCGGCCCAAACACTGTATTCCACCGACAAATCAAATGAGAAATCCAATGATTGGAGCATACCTGCTGCAGAAGCAGTATCCATGATTTCAGTCCATCCGCCTGGAACCTTCATATAAATGACAACGATACTCAATGCCGCACCGAGCCACAGGATAAACATCTGTACCACGTCAGTCCAAATAACTGCCGAAATACCGCCTAATACAGTGTAAGATACCGCAATGACAGCCATTAAGATGATGGTGAAAGAAATATCCCATCCTGTCACTACTGATAATACAAGTGCTGGAGCATAAAGAACCACTCCTGTTGCAAGTCCCCGTGCGATCAGGAAGAGTCCTGCTGTTAACGTGCGGGTCTTTACATCGAATCGTTTCTCTAGATATTCATACGCCGTGTATACCTCTGTCTTATAGAAGAAAGGAACAATGGTGGCAATCAGGAATGCCATAGCCAAAGGAACGTTGATGAACGTATTGATTCGTTCAAGCCCTCCTTCATACCCCCACCCTGGAGCCCCGATGAACGTAATGGCACTTGCCTGCGTAGCCATTACCGAGAGTCCGATTGCCCACCAGGGAATGCTTCTTCCACCGAGAAAATAGTCTTTGGTCGTTTTTTGATTTTTTCCAAACATGGCGCCGAAAATAGCTGTACCCGCGATATAAGCAATGAAGATAACGTAATCTAATAGCGTGAAGCTGCTCATAAGCTTTTTACCCCCTTATTCTCATTTAAAAGTTCATACATTTTCATTAATCTTGAAGCTGCTTTTTCCAATAAGGCCGGTCCGTTTTGCATCGCACTCTCTAAAGACATCGGCTCATCTACAATTGGCATCACCAGACTTAACCCTTCTGCTGCAGCCTTTTCTAAATCCCCTTCGATTTTCCCGGTGAAAGCAACCGTCGGAACCCCATACTGCTTGGCGATCCTTGCTATACCGATGGGAACTTTCCCATAGAGCGACTGAGCATCAACCTTCCCTTCTCCCGTCAAAACGATTGAAGCCTCTTGGATTTGATTTTCCAGACCACTCAGTTCAGAGATAATTTTAAAACCGCTTTCAAAAACCGGTTGGAGAAAGGAATGGAGAGCAAAACCGAATCCTCCTGCTGCTCCGCTTCCTTCTTGCTTCCGATGGTCGATACCCAAGTGTGATGCTGTTTTATCAGCAAAGTGTTCCATTCCCGCTTCAAATTCAGCAAGTCTTTCGCTCGTTATACCTTTTTGCGGTCCGAATACAGAGACTGCTCCTTCCACTCCCAATAAAGGATTGGTCACATCAGAGGCTGCAATGATCTCTATATGTTTGAGCCGCTCGTCAAGACTTTCGGAATTTATCGTTTCAATACGGCCGAGGCTGCCGCCCCCCGCCTGCAGTTCCCGTCCGTTTTTGTCAAAGAACCTTACACCCAATGCTTGAAGAAAACCTGTTCCCCCATCGACTGTGGCACTGCCGCCCAAGCCAATGATGATTCTCTTTGCTCCCTTGTCCAAAGCTTTTTTGACAAGCTCCCCTGTACCAAGGGTTGAAGCAGTATCAGGATTAAGTTCATCTTTTTGCAGCAGTGGAAGACCGGATGCAGCAGCCGTTTCAATGACAGCGGTACGTGTTTCCTCCATCCACCCATAGGCTGCTGTCACTTCACGCCCCAGGGGATCGCTTACTTTTTCAACAATCAGTTCTCCATCCAGGATCGTACATAAAGCATCAACAGTACCTTCACCACCGTCCGCCATCGGGATCAGAACAGAGTTTAGTAAAGGATTCACTTTTAATAATCCTTCTTTGATTGCTTCCGATGCTTGTATACTTGTCATCGATCCTTTAAAAGAATCGGGTGCAATGACGGCTTTCATTCTTTTGACTCCTTTAACCAAAGTACTTCAAAGGGAGCAAGAGTAAGCTTGAGATTTCCACTATCCTTATGGAACGTCTTGTCCGAAAGTAAATCCTTAACCCTGTCTCCCGCCTGGTTCGTCCCTGAAAGAGTAACAGGGACGTCTTCGCCTGATACATTAACAAGAACAGTCACTTCACTGTTTTCTTTTGTATTCTTTCGTTTCATTGAAAAGATTCGTTTATCGGTAAAGAACACTTCTTGGGAGGCATTTGGGTGAAATGCCTTCTCCTCCGTTCGCACTGAGATGAACCGTTTGTATTCGGTGAAGATGAGATTTCTGAGCGATCCTTTCTTCATGATTTCTTCCTCAAGTTTGCAGCGGTTTAACTTTTCCCTGTTAATAGACCGGTATCTGCCGCTTTCTTTAACACCTTCCTGGTCATTTCTCGATCCCAGGAGACTGTGAATATAAATGCCCGGAACTCCCATCATTGAAAGCAGGATTGATTGGGCCGCGAGGAAACGGTGTGCTTTCTTCTCGTCAGACTCTCCCGGTATAGTTAATGCATCCAGATAATTGATATTTAATTCGTACGGACTTTGCGTTCCATCACCATTATCTTTATAGGAGACATTTCCTCCCCGTTCTTTCACTTTCTCAACCATCACCCCTACTTCTTCCGGATTCAAGATCCCTTCTACAGGCCGTACCCCGATTCCATCATGAGAGGCTAGGAAATTAAAGAATGTTGTATCTTCGGTAGTAGGTTCAAGATTCCCGGCCCAATTTGTCAAATGGGTCGCGTCTTCTGTTTGAAATGCCTGCAGTGTAAGGGGAGGCAATGGAAATTGATAGACCATGTGTGCTTCATTATGACCGTTGCCGAAATAACTAATGTTATCTTTATGAGGTACATTCGTTTCCGTAATGATGATCGTCCCTGGTGCGATCGTCTCCAAGGCGTCCCTCATTATTTGGACAAGCCTATGAGTTTCCTCTAAATGAATGCTTGTCGTTCCAAGCTTCTTCCACATGAAACCTATTGCATCCAATCGGAGATAACGAGCCCCGTGTTCTACGTATTGAGCAAGGATATCTAAGATTGATAGAAGAGTACCTTCATATTCAAAGTTCAAGTCGATCTGATCTTCACTGAAGGTCGTCCATACATATTTATCTCCCCTGGTTGTTTCTACCTTTGTTAATAGAGGGAGAGCCCTTGGTCTTGTGATCGTACTGTAATCTGCTTCAGGATCCGCTTCTACGAAAAATTTCTCATAAGCTGGATTTCCATTTTTGTATTCTTTAAACCAATCGCTTTGACTTGAGATGTGATTGATAACAGCATCGAACATGATGTCAAACTCTTCGGCAAGATTATGGATATCCTTCCACTCGCCTAAATCAGGATTGACCTTCAAGTAATCTATCACTGAAAAACCATCATCTGAAGAATAGGGATAAAAAGGTAGAATGTGGACGGAATTGATTTTTCCATCCGTATGTTCTTGTAAGAATTCCTTGAGACTTTTCAGCGGCGCTTTTCCATCTTCCTTAATGGAATCTCCGTATGTAATGACCATAATATCTTTCTCATCGACCCATTGCTTTGCTGGTGAGAGGGACTTTTTCCGGTAATGTTCCACCAAGCTTTTCACTTGCTCAAAAACCGCTGTCCCTTTTTCCTTGCCATATACAAATTCAAGGTTCTCAAGAATGGTCTCTTGCTTCTGCTCTGTCATCTTCATTTCGCCACTCTCACTTTCGTCTAAAATTATGTTAACGCTATCATACTAAACGAACTTCGCACTTACTATGGTACACATACTGAAAAATGACTCATTTTATATATATTTTTTGTTACCTGAAACAAAAAAAGAACAAACCCGTTAAAGATTTGTTCTTTTCGTACCATTATTTATAAGATGGAAAGTGATGGCCACGTAAAACTTTGCAGCATCCGGTAGTACCCTGGGATCATAGCCAGTCTCTTCTTTAATTCTTTTTAATCGGTATTGCAGGGTGTTTTTATGTATATATAATTTTTCAGCGGCTTCATTAATAGAACCGCCTGCATCATAAAAGGTATTTAACGTTTCAATGATTTGATCAAGATTCTTTTTGGAGTCCACCTGGAGCACATTCTTCACATATTCTTCTCTGATCTCAAAAGGAAGATCATAAGCGAAAGATTCTATTCCAAGTTGGTCGTAAAAATAGGAGGTATGATTCCGATTCTTCGCATGAAGGAGAGCACGTTCTGCTTCGTGTACAGATTTGGCTGCCCCATGAGGTTGAAGATACATCCTTCCTGCTCCAATTGCCGTGTCGTACCCGTAGACAGTATGAATCGCTTTTTGAATTTTATCCAGGCGATAGCGAATCTTTTCTTTCCTTTTTTGATCAGAGAGGGTTTCGTCTACAGACAAGAGAAGGGTATATCGGGTACTTCCTGCAGGAATAATGATATGCTGACTTTCCTTAGGAAAATGATTCTGTACCATTTCAAGTATTTCCCGCCTGAAACGCTGGAATTCCAATTCTCCTTTCACATCCGCCTGGTGACTTTTAAGCTTTTCATAAAGCACATCATTAAAACCGATGATCTCCATCACCACAGCCACACGTGGAAGATGGACGTTGATGCCAAGTATCCAGCCGCGCGCAGCAAATAATTTATCATCTTCCCAATCCCCGTCAATCCATTCATCTATGAAAGACACCTTCGCAATATTTTCAAGTTCGAGTTGTTCCTCAAGATGGGCTTCTTTTAGAAGAATCTCCGTCATCCTCTTTATGACTTCACCAAATTGAACCACTTCATTGGGTTCCCCTGTAATGCCGATGACACCCAGAATACGGTTATTCAGGTAAACTGGCAGATTGACACCTTTCTTCGCCCCTTTGAACTCATCGTCTTCATGGATAATCACTGTTTGTTTCGTTTGCAGGACCTTCAAGGCCCCTTCATGAAAATCACCTATTCGATCCTGATCGACACTGGCGATGATGCTTGCATCGGAATTCATGAAATTGATATTGCGATGAATGACCTTGACGGTTTCCTCAACGATAGATTGAGCAATTTGTGAAGAAATAACCATGCTGCTGCCCCTCCATTTAGTTAGATATTTTAGCAGAAAACATCATTCAAAAGAAAAAAGCAGCCCATTCGAGAAAGGCCGCTGATTTCTTCAAAATTCATTACACAATCCACATCTGTATCACCGCAAGCCCCACCACTCCCGGAATGCCAAGGATTCCCGAAATGGAGGATGTGGCGAGGTTTATAGGGACGTGGATGCCGTACTGACTGCCAAAGGCGTTCAGGAAAAATAGGAATAGTGCTCCGATCATGACTTTCATGGCGACTTGTCCTACAAATCGCAGCGGCTTGACCGGGGCGCCTGTAATTAACAGAAGGACGATGAGTCCGCTGATTACAGCGATCACGATTACCGGGTTCATACCCTCTCTCCTCTCAACAAGAACATTTATCATCTCTTATTGTAAGGATATGAAGGTTGTCTACCTTTTTATGACGATCTTTCTGTGTTTTGCTTCTCTAAATAAGAAAAAATATTTGGCTTCAGCGATTTTGGATGAGCAGTGAAGATTCAAATTGTAGTCGACACTCATCTCATCGATGCTCCGCTGCTGATTCCAGTTCTCTTTCGCTTCATCCAGTGATTGAAGCAGGGCTTGATCGTACTCTCGTTTGAGTTTCCCTTTTTTACGGAAAAACATAGATGCTCTCTCCCTTTACACGTCTCTTCTTCCTTCAAGGGCTTTGGACAATGTGACTTCATCCGCGTATTCGAGGTCGCCGCCTACAGGCAGGCCGTGTGCGATACGCGTGATACGGATCCCGGACGGCTTGACGAGACGCGAAATGTACATGGCGGTTGCTTCGCCTTCGATATTCGGGTTTGTCGCAAGAATCACTTCCTGGACCTCGTCACTCTGAAGACGCTTGATCAGATCCGGTACGTTGATGTCCTCGGGTCCGATCCCGTCCATAGGGGAAATGGCCCCGTGCAGGACATGATAAAGTCCGTTATACTCCTTCATCTTCTCCATCGCGATCACGTCTTTAGGATCCTGGACCACACAGATGATGCTCCTGTCCCTCCGCTGATCCTCACATATGTAGCAGGGATCCTGGTCCGTAATATGACCGCACACCGAACAGTAACTCAGGTTCCGCTTTGCATTCACAAGTGCTTTAGCAAAGTCCAATACGGTGTCCTCTTTCATGCTAAGTACAAAAAAAGCCAGTCGGGCCGCGGTTTTCGGCCCGATGCCTGGCAATTTCATAAAGCTGTCGATCAGCTTTGATATAGGCTCTGGATAATGCATATTTTTGCCTCCTAGAACATTCCCGGAAGGTTCATTCCTTTAGTGAATTGTCCCATAGTTGAGTTTGTTAATTCGTCTGCTTTCTTCAGCGCATCGTTTGTAGCGGCAAGGACAAGATCCTGCAGCATATCGATATCTTCCGGATCTACGACTTCTTCATTGATTTTCACATCAAGGACCTGCTTGTGGCCGGAAACGATGACAGTGACCATTCCGCCGCCTGCCGTTCCTTCGATTTCCTTTTCACCAAGCTCCTCTTGTGCTTCCGCCATTTTCTTTTGCATCTTCTGCATCTGTTTCATCATGTTTTGCATATTACCCATTCCACGCATAGTTCATGACCTCCAATTATTTTTATTTAAACATTTCACACACTTCTTGTGGCAGTTCAATCATCAATCTTTGATTTCGACCAGGTCGCCGGCAATCTTTTCAGCTTCGGAAAGAAGGGAATCCTCTTCTTTCGCCTCACCCGATTCTCCGTCCGGGGATTCGTTCTGGGAGTTGCGGATGAAGTCTTCCCTCAGTGGGAGCCACTGATCTTCAGGGATCCCGATTGGGGAATAACTGCTTCCGGTGAGCTCCTGCAGGATCTGAGACATGCCGGAAATGAAAGCCTGGTTCTCCATCGCCATCTGACAGTGGATATCATACTTGAATTTTAACACAAACGAGCCAGTTGTTGCCGCAACGGGTTCTGCATCGTTCAAGAGTGCAGCCTGCGAACGCATCTGACGCTGATTCAGCGATTCCATCATATCTCCCCAGCGGCTCTTGATCAGGTTGAGATCTTCTTTCGTTGCATTTTTCAGCACTTCCTGGATCTGTCCGACCGGAGCCCGGAACCCTTTCTTCGCACGGACAGGCTTTTTAGCCGGCTGTGCAGCAGGTTCAGCCTGCGCCTTGACACCGTTCGCCTTTAATTGCTGAATTTCATTTTCGAGCGATTGTATTTTTTTCATCATCTCCCCGACTTCAGGGGACGACACGCTCCTTGGTGCTTCGAGCTGACAAAGCTTCACGATGGAAACCTCCAGGTAAATACGGGCATGGTTCGTGAATTTCATCTCCTGCCCTGCCTGGTTCAATACATCGATATATTGATAAATCTGGCTGGCCTCTGTTTCCTGCGCAAGTCCCTTGAACTCATCATCGAGCATGACCCTCTCCATCGATTCCTCAAGGTTCGGTGCCGTCTGGTAAAGGAGCATATCCCGGTAATAAAGAATGAAGTCCTCCGCAAATCGCGCCGGGTCCTTTCCTTGGAAAAGAAGTTCTTCGAGTGCACTGAGTGCTTTCGAGACATCCCTGTCCAGGATCGCCCTTGCCAGTGTATTCAGATACCCCTGCGAAACGGCACCCGTGACGGTTAACGCATCTTCCACTTTGACGATATCCTGACTGAAGGAAATCGCCTGATCGAGAAGGCTGAGCGCATCACGCATCCCGCCCTCAGCCGCTCTCGCGATGACTGCAAGTGCATTCTCCTCGTATTTCACACCCGATTCCGTCGCGATATGACTCATCCTGCCGACGATATCCATTGCTGTGATCCTTTTGAAATCAAAGCGCTGACAACGGGAAATGATCGTGAGCGGGATTTTGTGCGGCTCGGTGGTCGCCAAAATGAAGATGACGTGTTTCGGGGGTTCCTCCAATGTTTTCAACAGGGCATTGAACGCCCCGATGGAAAGCATATGAACCTCATCGATGATATAGACCTTATACTCGACAACGTTCGGTGAATACTTCACCTTATCACGTATGTCCCTTATTTCCTCAACCCCGTTGTTAGACGCGGCATCGATTTCGATCACATCCGGGATCGATCCGTCCGTGATCCCTTTACATGCGTCACATTCATTACATGGCTCGGCAATGGGGGAACGCTCACAGTTGACTGCTTTCGCCAGAATCTTGGCGGCACTCGTCTTCCCTGTTCCGCGCGGGCCTGAAAATAAATACGCATGTGAAATCTTTTGATGAAGGAGAGCATTTTGCAACGTTTTCGTCACATGCTGCTGCCCGACGACATCTGCAAAAGACTGCGGACGCCACACACGATATAATGCTTGATATGCCAAAATACTCCCCCCTCATTTTATATGTACAGCTGCCTGGTTCACGGCGTCCGCTCCCTTTTCCGGAAGCAGTCCCGTAAGACCAGCAGGCATATTCGTCCGATGAGACTTTTCATCTATTATCTTACTTATTATAACGCAATTTCTAGCAGGATTACAAAGAAAACCGGGGACAGATTCGGGAAACTTTACCCGTCTGTCTTTCCAAACAAAAAGCCCACCCCGATACAGGATGAGCTGTTGTGTATGTATGAAACTGCCGTGCACCTTTCTTCGACAAGCAACCATAGGCGTTACTCAAGCAGTTAGCTCGGCCCAGGCAACCCTGCGGCACATGGGAGCTTCCACTTAATGCTGCTTCCTTCCGGACCTGACATGGTTCATGGATTCCCATTGCGCAGGACCCAGGCGTCAACACCACTTACTTGAGGCAGGCCCTACAGTATGCAAGCCTCGGAAAGGGATTCGGCCTCGCTGGAGCGGATTGCGAGTACAGGGCACCGCTACCTCCCCGCCTAGCACGGCAAAATTGATACCAAATATTCAGTTGCGCCATCTAACGACGCAAGATTAAGTATACTAGGGTTTACGTAAAAAAGCAATGGTTTGTCCCTGTAAGTTCTTTACAAGTAAGCTCTTTTCATCCACTTAGTTGATTTACATACTGTCTCAGCACTTATACAAAAGATAGGGTCAGTAAACGAGGCGAAGAAAAGAGCACGTGCCCTCACTTCTTTACTTTTACCAAACATCATTCGCAGAGTACCGATTAACTTAGAAAATAATCTACGGTGATGAGGGTTTGTTCCTTTTCTCTTCTTTCTTCCTTGCACGGAGTTCCCTGAAGAAATCGGAAAGGATCGATCCGCATTCTTCCTGCAGAACCCCTGCAACCACTTCACACTGGTGATTGAACCTGCTGTCGTCCAGGAGATTCATCAGCGTCCCTGCACATCCCGCCTTAGGGTCTGGCGCTCCGTACACCACCTTCTCAATCCGCGAAAGGATGATGGCTCCCGAGCACATCGGACACGGCTCGAGCGTCACATAAAGTTCTGCCCCCTCGAGCCTCCACGTCCCTGCTTTTTCACACGCTTCCTGGATGGCAAGCGTTTCTGCATGGGTCACTGCATTCTGGGTCGTCTCCCTGAGGTTATAGCCGCGGCCGATGATCTCGTCTTCCATCACCACGACGGCCCCGATCGGCACTTCATTGATCTCCCTTGCTTTTTCCGCTTCTTTCAGTGCTTCCAACATAAAATATTCTTCTCTATTTTCCATATAATACTCCCACTCATAAATGGCTTCTATTTTTATTTTATAAAATATCCTCTCATATTCCAAACTATAGAAGAAAGGGGCTCATATGATGATACCTAAAGATACCGCTCTCCTTGTGATCGATATCATGAATCCATTTGATTTCTCACACGGGGAAACGCTCGCTCAGCATACAAAAAAGATTGTAAAACCAATCAATGAACTCCGGGATTACTGCCGGGAAAATGGTCATCCCGTCATCTATATCAATGATCACTATGAACTATGGAAGGCTGATTTGAATCTGATCTATGATAAATGCCATAACAGCAAAAGCAGTGATATCATCACCCCGCTGCGCCCGGCCGATGACGATTATTTCCTCATCAAACCGAAGCACTCCGCATTCTACGGGACAGCCCTGAACACCTTGCTTCATCATCTGTCGATCAAGAACATCATCCTGACCGGAATCGCCGGAAACATCTGCGTTCTTTTCACGGCAAATGATGCGTATATGCGGGAATTCACCTTATTGGTGCCGAAAGATGCAATCGCATCCGTCAGCGAAGAGGATAACCACTATGCGCTGACGATGATGAAGAACGTGCTGAAGGCGGATATTGATGATACAGGGACGTTATTGGGGAAATGAGAAGGTGGCGGGGCTGGTTCAGATTGGGGAAATCGAGCCTGGAAAATCAACCCGTTTGTGCCTGGCTCAAAATAACCCGTTTGTGCCTGGCTCAAAATAACCCGTTTGTGCCTGGCTCAAAACCTTTGATCTGAGCCAGGTACCCGTCCGGCAGCTTTCCGCCTGCCCCTGGATATCCAGAGACAAAATACCCGTCATAACCTCCCCTTCCTCTTCATAGGCTGATTATAGTGAAGACAAAGGGAGGTCCTTAGTATGCAAATTCACGTTGTCCAGCCGAACCAGTCGTTGTTCGGCATTGCTCAAGCGTATGGATCAACTGTTAAGGATATAGTGGAATCCAATGAACTTCCGAATCCGGATAATCTGGTGGTCGGCCAATCACTCGTGATCCCGATCGTCGGCAGTTTCTATTATGTACAGCCCGGTGACAGCTTGTGGGGGATCAGTCAAAAGGTGGGTGTCCCCTATCAGGAACTGGCAAGGGTTAACGGCATATCGCCCAATGTACCGCTTCAAGTCAATCAACGGCTTTATGTTCCCCAGAAACCAAAAGTGCGGGCTGAATTCAATGCCTATGTAGAGCCATATGGAAAAGAAGTCGCACCAAATTTAGAAGAAAGCGCAAAGGAAGCTGCTCCATATCTGACCTATCTTGCGCCGTTTAGCTTCCAGGCGAAGCGTGACGGGACCTTGCAGGAACCTCCGATGGGGAACCTGCTGCAAATCGGGAAGGATAACGGAAACGTCCTGATGATGGCGATCACGAATCAGGAAAATGGCCAGTTCAATGATGAGCTCGGGCGCATTCTGCTGAATGATATGGCCATACAGGATAAATTCCTCAACAATGTCGTCCAAACAGCCAAGAAATATGGATTCCGTGATATCCATTTTGATTTTGAATACCTGCGTCCGCAGGACAGGGAAGCATATAATCGATTCTTGAGAAAAGCAAAGCAGCGTTTCAATCAGGAAGGCTGGCTTCTGTCCACGGCACTTGCTCCGAAAACAAGCGCAGACCAGAAAGGGAAATGGTATGAAGCTCATGATTATAAAGCTCACGGGGAAATTGTTAATTTCGTCGTCATCATGACGTATGAATGGGGGTACAGCGGCGGTCCGTCCATGCCCGTATCGCCTATTGGACCCGTCCGCGACGTAATAGAATATGCCCTTACAGAGATGCCCGCTTCGAAAATCATGATGGGACAGAATCTGTACGGATATGACTGGACACTTCCATTCGAACCGGGAACCACAGCAAAAGCGGTCAGTCCGCAGCAGGCGATTCAAATCGCAGCAGCTAACAACGTCCCTATCGAATATGATGAGAAAGCTCAGGCCCCATTTTTCAAATACAGCGCAGATGGAAATGACCATGAAGTCTGGTTTGAAGATGCACGAAGTATCCAAGCCAAGTTCGATCTCATGAAAGAGTTGAAGCTGAGGGGTATGAGCTATTGGAAACTCGGCTTGTCCTTCCCTCAGAACTGGCTGTTGATCACGGATAATTTCAATGTTGTGAAAAGATAAGGCGATCTACTTGCGGAACAGGGAGAAAAGCCAGTCCCATTTCGTATCTTTCTGCTTATGTATCGCTTCTTCAAGGCGGCGATTGTAATCATTTTGGCTGCGCCATTCATTCTGCTGCTCTTCCCGCAGCTTCTGAAGCTCAGTCTGCAAGAATTCGTTTTTCTTCACTTCCTGCTCCAAGAGTGTTTCGTATTGGCTTTTTTGAAGCTTTGAGAGCTCCTCAATTTTACGTTGTGTTTTCTGAGCGGAATTTGAAATATTCGAGCTCAAATCATGGTGATCCTGCTTCAGTCTGGACACCTGCGTTTTTAATTGGTTCATTTCATTCACGACTTGAACATTCATTTCACGGGAAGCCGCGAGTTCATTGGCCAGGTAGGATAAAATTTCTTTCAACTGGTTCGGATCCTGTGGCAATTGGTTATATGTATCGCCCGGCGATATGGCCGTTTCACCGGAACCTTCCAGTCTTTTTTTCTGACCATCCGCAAGGGATCTGGCCGTATCGTCAAGAGGCTTTTCTGTATCGCGCAGCGCTATGAGCGCATCAATATCGGATTGTACGAAGATCCTTCGATCACCGTCTTTTAAAAATTCATAGCCATTCCGCTCCAGGATCTGGCCGTATTTACGTACAGTAGGGGTTGCGATCCCTGCCTGTTCTGCCGCTTCTTTGGATGTGAAGGATCGTTCGTACGGTTGTATATCGTTTCGCATATCGCACCTCCGTTTTAGTCTAATGTATGATGAATCATCCCGGCTTTCAAGAGCCATATCACCCAGCGATACGGCCGGGAACAGTGACTTTCTGCACCTATCCGGATCTGGCAGCAAACCGTGTATCGCTGGATATAGATATTTTGATATAAAATAAAAACCGATCCAGTTTCTCGCAATCAGACAAAATAACACAATTATTTCCCTGAAAATACTTTATTCGATCATTTCCTTCATTATATATCCTTCACGCAGATAAATAAAATGGAATTATAAATCAAAGTTAACCAAAATCCGTTTATACCACTTCTTCTTTCATTAGATTTTATACGGTAAATAAAGTTAATCCAGCGGTTGATTGGAGTGCAAGACGAAGACTCCTGCGGGAAAAGTAGCTTATGTGAGACTTGTCCAGCACCGGCGGCTAGCCCCTCGAGGTCATAAGCTAAATAGGCAAAAAAGGCAAAAAGCGCCTTTTCAGCCTATTCATCTTATGCTTGTCGGGGCTGAACGAGCCGCCTCCGCTTTTCTTCCCGCAGGAACGAAGTGACGAGGAGGCTCACGGGCTACCCGCGGAAAGCGTAGTCTTGCACGGAAATCATTAGCGGTATTCAAAAGCTGAACAAAATATTTATAGAACCCGGCATTTAGGTAAATCTATAATCACCTAAATGCCGGCTTTTTGTTTATCTAAAAAAGAAACAAAAAAGATATATTTTCAATAAGTCGGAATTTGTTTTATCTTGTAAATAACCTGACCAAACACCCCCACTATTGTGTTACAATAAATCCTGTCGTTATTTTATTTATACGGATACAAAAAACACACATAGATCGTTGTAATATGAGGAGGACATGCAATGGGGAGAATTCCTTTCATCACGGTTGAAGGACCGATTGGAGTAGGAAAAACTTCTTTGGCCAAAGCGATTTCTGAACACTTCAATTTTCATTTACTAAGGGAAATCGTTGACGAAAACCCGTTTTTGGATAAATTTTATGATGATATTGAAGAGTGGAGTTTTCAAACCGAGATGTTTTTCCTATGCAATCGATACAAACAGCTTGAGGATATCGAAAAACACTATATTTCTCAAAATAAATCGGTTGTAGCGGATTATCATATTTTAAAAAATATCATCTTCGCTAAACGGACATTGAAGGACGAGCAGCAGTACAATAAATATCTTAAGATCTACGATATTTTGACTTCTGATATGCCGAGACCCAATGTGGTGATTTACTTGAATGCGAGCCTTGATACATTGCTGAAACGCATTGAAAAAAGAGGCAGGGACTTTGAGAAGAAAATCAGCCCTCTTTATTTAAAACAATTATCGCTGGACTATGAAGAATATATGAACACCTTTGAAGAAACTCACCCTGATATCCCTGTTCTTCGCTACAATGGCGACCACATTGACTTCGTCGAAAACAAAGAGGATTTAGACACTATTCTAACTCAATTAAACAATACACTGAATAAAGGAGTTCACTATCATGAATCTTCGCAATAAATACGGCATCCCAAGCAATGCTGTCATCACCATTGCCGGGACAGTCGGAGTCGGGAAATCCACGATGACAAACGGACTGGCAAATGCCCTGGGTTTCCGTACATCGTTTGAAAAAGTGGATACCAACCCTTACCTGGATAAATTCTATCAGGATTTCAAAAGCTGGAGCTTCCACCTGCAGGTATACTTTCTTGCAGAGCGCTTCAAGGAACAAAAGAAAATCTTTGAATACGGCGGCGGCTTCATCCAGGACCGCTCGATCTACGAAGATACCGGAATCTTCGCCAAGATGCACCATGAAAAAGGGAATATGTCAGACGTCGATTATGAAACGTATACAAGCCTGTTCGATGCAATGGTCATGACACCGTACTTCCCTCACCCAGATCTTTTGATCTACCTGGAAGGTTCCCTTGATAACGTAATTGACCGCATCCGTGAGCGCGGCCGTCCAATGGAACAACAGACACCGGTTGAGTATTGGGAAGAAATGCATGAGCGCTACGAAAACTGGATCAATTCCTTCAACGCTTGCCCTGTCCTCCGCCTGGACATCAGTGAATACGATTTGATCAACAACCAAGGATCAATCGAACCAATCGTTGAACGAATCGGTTACTTTATCGAACAAACAAGAATGCTGAAAAGCTAAACGATACGAGATGCAGCCTCCAGCGGGCTGCATCTTTTTTTTATAAAGCTCTTTTCGCATACTTTGTTGCGTTGCACACAAGAAAATATCGGAACTTGGGAATTTTCGGCTTGTCCGTCCTTATGTTGTTTGAACTGGAATTCGAAAAGATCACGTCCACAAGCTATATTCAGGATGCAAGCTCTATACGAAAAGCAACAATCTTTTAGAAACAGCCCTTTATAAACACTCACCGCCTCGTTTATCTTCGAGAAATAAGAGGTATGTAGTATATAAACAAAGAGTGAAATTAAGGGAGATGAAAACCATGGATACAAGAGAAACGTACTTTGTTGATATCAGCAGCGGTGATGTTGTCCCTCATGCCGAAGAAGCGAAGAGTGTGAGCTTTCAAATTCAAGCCACCCCGGAAGAAGTGACAAAACTGAAAGCACTGTTTGATGAAAATTACGATGACGACATGTCAACGTTCAACAGGGCACAGATCCCGTTCCGCCAATATCACAACGATCCCGAAAATGCCCAATATGACCACTCAATGCAAAAAATCTACGCCATGATCCACCAACTAGGAACCCTGGAAACCCGCAAAAGCATCGAAGAAATGGGCGTCCTCAACCCCATCAACAAATCTAATACAAGAAGCGATATAGAGAATTTGAAATAAAAGAAGTAGCCTTAAAAAACAATATAACGAAGAAAATCCGATCGAGATTTTGAATTTTTTAGATTCAACCCTCTTTCGGATTTTTTATTTTGCTAAAGTGTGATATTCTTTTTAAGCTTGTTCTAGCTTTTGATTGGAGTGGAAGATGAAGACTCCTGCGGGAAGAGTAGCTTATAAGAAAAGCGGAAGGGCTTTGCTCAGAGGCGTGTGGCATAAGACGAATCGGCCACGAAGGCGTTCTTTGCCTTCTTGGTTGGTTTGGCTTATGACATGTGCCTCTAAGCCCCTGCAGCTGGACAAGTGAGACCCCGGAGGCGAAGCCGAGGAGGCTCACGAGCTACCCGCGGAAAGCGAAGTCTTCCACGGAAATCAAAAGCGGCTATCGAAGCGCTAACTCTAGATCCATGAATTATCAAACTATTATAAAATCTATAGAAACCAAAAAAATTCGTTACATCTCCAGTAACGAATTTAACAATCTCCAATTTATGCGCTATGGTTATTAATAAATCAATGGCGGAGGAAGAGGGATTCGAACCCCCGCGGGCTTTAACACCCCTGTCGGTTTTCAAGACCGATCCCTTCAGCCGGACTTGGGTATTCCTCCGTATCGACAAGAATTATAATATCACGGTGAGAAAATAGAGTCAAGCACTTTTATCAAAAAATTAAAAGGTATCCGAGGAACAGACCGAATACCTTTTTCAACCTTCTTATTTGATCACTTCTGCCCCGCCCATATAAGGACGAAGGACTTCTGGTACGACGACGGATCCGTCTGCCTGCTGGTAATTTTCCAAAATGGCAGCAACGGTACGGCCGATCGCAAGCCCTGAACCATTCAATGTATGGACATGTTCAGGCTTCGCATTCGCTTCCCTTCTGAAACGGATATTCGCACGTCTTGCCTGGAAGCTTTCGAAGTTACTGCAAGAAGAAATCTCACGGTATGTTCCGTAGCTCGGGATCCATACTTCGATATCGTATTTCTTCGCGGCCGTGAATCCTAAGTCGGCTGTACACATTGATAACACACGGTACGGAAGTCCAAGGAGCTGAAGGACTTTTTCCGCATGTCCCGTCAGTTTTTCAAGCTCATCATAAGAATCCTCAGGTTTAACAAAGCGGACAAGCTCGACCTTATTGAATTGATGCTGGCGGATCAATCCTCTTGTATCGCGTCCCGCAGAACCCGCTTCTGAACGGAAGTTGGCACTGTAGGCAACATAGCTGATCGGCAGCTCCTCGCCCTTGATAATTTCATCGCGGTGATAGTTTGTTACCGGAACTTCTGCTGTCGGGACAAGGAAGTAGTCTTCGCTTTCGATCCGGAAAGCATCTTCTTCGAATTTCGGCAGCTGGCCAGTTCCTGTCATGCTTGCACGGTTTACAAGGAACGGCGGGATCATTTCAGTATAGCCGTGTTCATCCATATGAAGATCCATCATGAAGTTCAACAGGGCACGCTCCAGTCTTGCACCCAGGCCTTTGTAGAATACAAAACGGCTTCCCGTTACTTTCCCTGCACGTTCAAAGTCTAGAATATCAAGTCCAGTTGCAATATCCCAGTGAGGCTTTGCTTCGAAATCAAAGTCGCGGACTTCGCCCCATTTGCGCGCTTCCACGTTGTCGTCCTCGGTTTCACCGACAGGAACAGATTCGTGCGGGATATTCGGGATGGACATGAGGATCCTGTCCAGCTCTTCCTCGATGCCCCTCAGCTCATCATCAAGCTTCTTGACCATTTCCCCAACTTCACGCATTTCAACAATCAGGTCCTGAGCATCCTGTTTGTCTTTTTTCAGCTGAGCGATTTTCTGTGATACTTCATTTCGCTTGCTCTTGAGGTTCTCGCTTTCCACAAGAAGCTCTCTTCTTCTCTTATCCAGTTCCTCGAACTTATCAAAGTCCTCAAGGTCTTCGCCGCGGTGCTGCAGGCGGCTTTTTACTTCTTCCAGATTGGCACGCAAGTATTTGATGTCTAACATGCTTGTTCCTCCTTTGGTTTATATGATGTTTGTCTGAAAACGCGGCAGGATAATCCGGGAAAAATAAAAAACCCCCGTCCCTGGAAAAGGGACGGAGGTTACCGCGTTGCCACCCTAATTGAAAACAGCAGAGCTGTCTTCCTCTTAGAGATGGTAACGGAATCACCGAAAATACCTACTGAATGGTTCAGTATTTCACTCAAGGATGGATTCATGAAGCTCCTGCACCGGTTTGCACCAACCACCGGCTCTCTTCAGCAGAGAAGTTTCATTACTATTTCCTGTCAACGTTTTAAACTCATATTGGTTATTTCATAATCTACTACAATGTTTTCCATTTTGCAATAGGTTTATGCCAATGTTTTTAAATGTGCGAACTCCGCTGTTGATTTCCGTGCAAGACTTCGCTTTCCTCGGGCGAGCGTGGAGCCTCCTCGGCGCTTTGCGCCTGCGGAGAAGAAAAGCGGATGGGCTTTGCTCAGAGGCGTGTGGCATAAGACGAATCGGCCACGAAGGCGTATTTTGCCTTCTTGGTCGGTTTGGCTTATGACATGTGCCTCTAAGCCCAGTAGCTAGACAGGTCTCACATTGGCTGCTTTTCCCGCAGGAGTCTTCGTCTTGCACTCCAACCAACAGCTGGGCTCTACTCACATCCAAGTATCAAGGATGGGCAAAACCATATTATAAAACAGCTTTTTCTTTCGATTCTTTGACCATCTCGATGAAGTAAGCCGTCAGGCGATGGTCGTCTGTGAGTTCGGGATGGAATGAGCATCCCAGGAATCGTCCGTGACGTGCGAGGACGATCCTTTCGTTGTGCTTGGCGAGGATTTCGACGTCCTCCCCGGCTTCTACGATGTGAGGGGCACGAATGAATACGGCGTTAAAATGATCGCCGACATGCGCGATGTTAAGGTCGGCCTCGAAGCTTTCCTTTTGACGTCCGAAGGAGTTGCGTTCGACGATTACATCCATGACACCAAGATGCGGTTCATCATAGCCGATTATCTGTCTCGCAAGCAGGATGAGACCTGCACATGTTCCAAACATCGGCTTTCCGCTTGCCGCAAATTCTTTGAGTGGTTCAAAAAAACCGTAGCGGTCAATGAGGCGGCGCATCGTCGTACTTTCTCCGCCCGGCATGATCAAGCCGTCAAGTCCATCCAGCTGTTCTACACGCTTTACGACCACTGCTTCGGCATCGCATGCTTCAATTGATCTAACATGCTCTCTGACTGCTCCCTGAAGTCCAAGTACACCTATCTTCATCATTGTCTACCTCTTACCATCCGCGGTCTTGCATGCGCTGTTCAGGAAGGATGGAGGAGATCTCTACACCCTTCATCGCTGTGCCAAGTTCTTTTGACAGCTCAGCAATCAGTTTGTAATCCTGGTAGTGAGTAGTCGCTTCAACGATCGCTCTCGCAAACTTCTCAGGGTTTTCAGACTTGAAGATACCGGAACCTACGAATACACCGTCAGCTCCCAATTCCATCATAAGAGCAGCATCAGCCGGTGTTGCGATACCGCCAGCTGCAAAGTTGACAACCGGTAAACGGCCGTTTTCTTTAATTTCTAACAATAATTCATATGGAGCACCCAAAAGCTTCGCTTCCGTCATGATTTCATCTGTGCTCATGCTGACAAGCTTGCGAACCTGAGCGTTCACTTTACGCATGTGACGAACCGCTTCGACGATGTTTCCAGTACCCGGTTCACCTTTTGTACGAAGCATCGATGCACCTTCACCGATACGGCGTGCCGCTTCGCCTAAATCACGGCATCCGCATACGAATGGAACCGTGAAGTCTTTTTTATTCAAGTGATACTCTTCATCGGCAGGTGTAAGTACTTCACTTTCATCAAGGTAGTCAACACCCATCGACTCAAGTACTTTTGCTTCAACGATATGGCCGATACGCGCTTTCGCCATGACCGGGATCGTAACTGCTCCCATTACTTCTTCGACGATACGAGGGTCTGCCATTCTCGCTACGCCGCCCGCAGCACGGATGTCAGCTGGAACTCGTTCTAAAGCCATTACCGCAACTGCACCTGCAGCTTCAGCAATCTTGGCCTGCTCTGCATTGATGACGTCCATGATGACGCCGCCCTTTTGCATTTCAGCCATACCTCTTTTAACACGATCTGTACCAGTATTCATTTATGTATCCCCCTTATATTTATCCTATGCCTGTCCTTATTTCTTACAAAGATACTCATAAAAGCCGCTGTTGATTTCCGTGGAAGACTTCGCTTTCCGCGGGTGACCCGTGAGCCTCCGGAGTGGAAAAGCAGAGGCGGCTCGTTCAGCCCCGACAAGCATAAGATGAATGGGCCGGGAAGGCGTTCTTTGCCTTCTTGGACCATTTAGCTTATGACCTCGAGGGGCTAGCCGCCGGAGCTAGACATGTCTCACATTGGCCACTTCTCCCGCAGGAGTCTTCGTCTTCCACTCCAATCAACAGCTGGAACTGTTTAATTGGGTTATCACAGAAGAAAAAAGTGACTAAAACAATCGGAATGATGATATTGCCCTACTGCTAAATAAACAACAAAAACAAGGTTATGTCAAGACGAAATAAGGAGTCGGTTAACTTATGCGGTATATGCATTTAATGGAAGTATCCCCTGCTTGCTCATGACCATTCCCTTATAAAAATAACCCCAGGCCATGTGAGGGCCTGGAGTCATCGTACGAAATTAGAACCAGCCTTTTACAGTGGAAGTGACGGATCCCCAGATATCTCCGAAGAAACCTCCGACAGCTCTCATGGAAAGGACGAACCAGTTTGCTTTTTCGACTCCTTCGACTGTCACGACAGAAGATTTAGCTCCATTGGATCCCTTGTCAGTCAGGTATCCAAGATCATTCTTGTCTTTTGATTCCAATGTAATATAACCGACTTTTTCGCCCTTTTTAACCGGCGCAGTCAGTTTACCGTCTTCATTCAGCTTTTTCTTGTCGACTACAAATTTAGGCTTGTACATCTTTTCTTCGCCATTTTTCACGACCATATTCAGAGCAGACTCAGCTTTGATGCCGACTTCTTTTTCTTTCCCTTTCACAACAGGAAGGGTTTTCTGTCCCTTGATTTTGTAATCGGCAGGGATCAGTTCTTGCATTGTAAAGTTATTAAAAGCATAATCCAGCATTTTTCTTGTTTCTGCAAAACGTGCATCATAAGAATTTTCACCCGCTGGTACTTTCACATCCATCACAACTGTAATGAACCTCATGCCATTTCGTTCCGCAGTACCTGTGAAACAAGCTCCTGCAAAATCCGTCGTTCCAGTTTTAAGCCCGTCCATGCCTTCGTACTCACGAACCAGTCCAGGAAGCATCCAGTTCCAGTTAGGCATTTCGAATTCGTCATCGGTACCTTCAGCAAACACTTTCTTCGCAATGGAAGAAGTCTCTAGCACCTCAGGATAATCATTGATCAGGCGGTAAGCAAGAGTCGCCGTATCCTTTGCGGACATCACATTCTCTTCATCCGCTCCACCGACAACCTGATCGACATAAGGAGCGAGGTCCTTGTTGTTCAAACCTGATGAGTTAACGAATTTATAGTTTTCCAATCCAAGTTCTTCGGCTTTTTTGTTCATCATTTTCGCAAAATTCGCTTCAGAGCCGGCAACGGTTTCAGCAATGGCCATCGCTGATGCATTCGCTGAATAAATCGCCATGGTTTCATATAAATCTTTAATCGTATAAGTCGCTTCTTCACGTAAAGAAACATTACTTAACGAAGTGTTATGTGACATCTGAGAAATATTTGCAGGAACCGTATATTTTTGATTCCACTTAACCTTTCCTTCATCAATCGCTTCAAGCAGAAGGTATTCGGTCATCATTTTTGTCATACTAGCAATTCCAAGTGCAGTTTCGGAATTCTTTTCAAATAAAACTTTACCGGTACTTGCTTCTACTAAAATCGCAGCATTTGCGTTAACATCGAGATCCCCTTGAGCATTTGCCGGTTTTTGAACCATGCTCATCGCCATCAAAAATACCAAGAAACAAACAAAAGATTTTTGAACCCAACTTCTTTTCACTTTTAGCCCTCCAAGTTTTTATGTACACCTTCGTTATTTTATCATAGTTCGAAAGGTAAGAATAGACAGAGAATATTCCTAGTTTTGGTATGGGGTAAGGGACTTGGGGCCCTCTCCATTTACCTTTTTTCCCATAAAAAAAGAGCCGGTTATAAGCCGGCCCTTTTTCACATTAAGATAATGAATAATTCGGTGCTTCCTTCGTGATCTGCACATCATGCGGATGGCTCTCGCGAAGACCTGCACCCGTCATACGGATGAACTGCGCATGTTCCCGAAGTTCATATAGATTCTTCGTACCGCAGTATCCCATGCCTGAACGAAGTCCGCCGATCAACTGATACAAGGTATCCGCAAGCGGCCCTTTGTAAGGGATGCGGCCTTCAATGCCTTCAGGAACGAACTTCTTCGCATCTTCCTGGAAGTAGCGGTCCTTCGATCCTTTTTCCATGGAGCTCAATGAGCCCATACCGCGGTAGACTTTAAAGCGTCTGCCTTGGAAGATTTCTGTTTCACCAGGGCTTTCAGATGTACCCGCCAGCAGGCTTCCAAGCATAACAGCATGTCCGCCGGAAGCAAGTGCCTTCACGATATCACCAGAGAACTTGATCCCGCCGTCTGCAATGATGGATTTGCCATGCCTTCTGGCTTCCGTTGCACAATCGTAAACAGCCGTGATCTGAGGTACACCGACACCTGCAACAACACGAGTTGTACAAATAGATCCAGGTCCGATACCGACTTTTACGACGTCAGCACCTGCTTCGATCAATTCTCTCGTTGCTTCGGCTGTTGCAACATTTCCTGCGATGATGTTCAAGTCAGGATATGCTTCACGGATTTCCCTGACAGTGGAGATAACCCCTGCTGAATGTCCGTGTGCTGTGTCAATGACGATTGCATCGACATGTGCTTTCACAAGATGCTCTACTCGTGTGGCAGTATCTTTTGAGACACCCACTGCAGCCCCGACCAACAAACGGCCCTGACTGTCTTTTGCCGAGTTCGGGAACTCGATGACTTTTTCAATATCCTTGATTGTGATCAGACCTTTTAATACGCCTTCTTGATCGATGAGCGGCAGCTTCTCGATCTTGTGCTGCTGAAGGATTTTTTCCGCTTCATCTAGGGTAGTGCCAACCGGAGCTGTCACCAGATTTTCTTTTGTCATAACATCAGAAATCTGGATGGAGAAATCCTGGATGAAACGCAGATCGCGGTTCGTCAAGATCCCCACCAATTTTTGCTCCTCTTCATTGTTCACAATCGGAACACCAGAGATTCTATATTTGCCCATCAAGTGCTCAGCAGCAAATACTTGATGCTCAGGAGTCAGGAAGAATGGATCAGAAATAACGCCGCTTTCTGAACGCTTTACTTTATCAACCTGCTCAGCCTGTTGTTCGATACTCATGTTCTTGTGGATGATGCCCAGTCCGCCTTGGCGTGCCATCGCAATCGCCATTTCAGCTTCAGTCACCGTATCCATACCGGCACTGATGACTGGAACATTCAGCTTTATGGAGTCAGTCAGTTCAACTGAAATACTCACATCTTTCGGTAATACCTCAGACTTTGCAGGTACTAGTAAAACATCATCAAACGTTAAACCTTCTTTAGCAAATTTAGATTCCCACATATTTTTCGGCCTCCCTAGTCCCAAAATATTATTAGTAGGTTATCAATTGGTTAAAATACTGTCAAGGACATCAGAATTAGTTTAATTTTTCAGAATTGTTAGAGGGTGACGAATTGGAAAGCATACATCGGCATTGGGACTTCATTCACTACTTTCAGTCTGCTGAATATTCCCAGAAATTTTTAAAAAATGGATATGAACAAATCGGTTTCGCGCAGGCTGAAACAAAAAGCTACGAAAACTGCTATCCATTCATGTATTATCTCGAACAGGGTGAGCTTTATTATAAACAAGCTCTGCAATCTCCCCTGTCACTGCAGCCAATCTTATTATTTTACGGCTACATCCATTTTATTAAAGCGATTGTCCTGACGAAGGATCCGCTCTACCCGGAAACGACCCAGGTACTCGCCCACGGGGTGACATCAAGAAAAAGAAAAAAGCAGCAATATCATTTTTTGCAGGATGAAGTGAAGGTTCAAAAGAATGGGTTGTTTTCTCATTTCTCAACCCTGGTGTTCCAAGCGAAACATATCATTGGTGAAAAACTGAAGATGGAAGACCTGCTCGTACAGATCCCTGAGTTGGAGGAAGCATTTAAAGTCCTGTTGAAAAGAAAGACGATGCTGTGGTTCAATCCAGAGAATGAACTTGTCCTGGATGAGTCGGTACTGAACAACTTCAATATGTCAAAAGATCTTTTCAAGCAGTATCTGAATGAAAAGCTGAGCGGCAAGAATCAATGGACGAAAGAGGATACCCTTCATATCCCTCACATCAGTGAACAGCTTCCGGTCAGATGGCATCTGGGCAGCGACAGGCTGTGCCTGCCGAGCATCCGGAATGAAGCGAACATGCTGCCCGAACTCCTGATTCACTATGCCGTCCTTTATAACCTGAGCATGATAGCCAGGTATGAAACAGAATGGTGGGTCGAACTATTGAAGAACCGCACGAACGAAGACTACCCGATCATCCGGTCCTTTTTGAACGTCACAACCCAGAAGGCACCCTATCTGCTATTGGATATACTGAAGCAGAAGATGTAGCGGATAGAGGAAGGAAACTCACCCCTCCTCCTCTTTCCATTATCGATCCAACAACGACTTGATGTCATGTTCAATTTTTCTAGGATTCGTCTGCGGAGAATATCTCTCATACACTTCTCCGTTTTTATCCACCAGGAACTTAGTGAAATTCCACTTGATATCCGAGACCAGCAGTCCCTTCTTTTCTTTCGTCAAAAATTTGAATAACGGGTGCGCACTCTTTCCCTTCACATCCGTTTTCTTGTACATCGGGAACGATACTCCATAATTTGTCTGACAAAACTCGATGATCTCATCCTGGTCATCAAATTCCTGATTCATGAACTGATCACTCGGGAAACCCAGCACAACCAGGCCCTGCTCTCTATACTCCTCATACAAGCCCTGCAGTTCTTCAAATTGAGGCGTAAAGCCGCACTTGCTTGCTGTATTGACGATAAGCAAAACCTTCCCCTCATACTCCTCTAACGAGGTTTCTACCCCATTCGATTTAGCAACAGTGAAATCATAGATGGAAGTCATATCGATCTCCTCCTTCGTTTATGTTCATAGTTAAATGATACTTCATGGGGGTGCGGGATAGCAATTTTGAGGGGTTTTAGGGTTGTTGGGGTGTCAGGGTTTTGGGAATGAGTTTAGTGGAGTTTTTCGGGTTGCAGTTCTGACAAATGGACGGCAATTTGATAGTAAATGCTTGTTTGAGAGCATAAGTAGTCGAATTCGGTTATATCTTAATTTAAATAAAAAAAGGATTTTCTGTTTCGCTAATAAAAGTGCGATTTCCGATAATACATTCGTTGATTTCGATAATAAAAAGTCGATTTTCGATAATATCTTGGATTCAGCCATCAACCCGATACTCAATTTCGTGATATTTTTATAAAATAGACACGTTTTTTCAGAAAACATGACTTGCTTTTTTAACCCAGGACAAGGTTTTTTATTAAAAAAGACAAATAACGGGCTTTAAAGAAGGAAATTTGATGGTTTTAGTAAAAAGATGTGAAGACGTTTTTAGTTAACCATTATCCAATCCACTGCTATACCATCATCGTTTCACCCCACACAAAAAAAGAACAACTCCTAAGAGCTGTCCTTTTTTTATTTGCCTGGCGATGTCCTACTCTCACAGGGGGAGATCCCCCAACTACCATCGGCGCTGAAGAGCTTAAC
>NZ_JBJOSA010000036.1:0-23719 GCF_045897515.1 Rossellomorea oryzaecorticis
ATAGGAGAAAAATCTTTAGAAATAACAGAAAACCCCACCTTCGCTTAAGGCGAAGGTGGGGTTTGTCTACAGTCTGAGACCCCGTTTTAAACGGGGTCTTTTCCATTATCATATAAACCTGTCCCGATTCTGCTTACTCGGGAGCATGCAGGATTCCTGTCGGCCGAACCACTTGTACCGGTTGGCTGCAATCCACTTATAAACTTTATCCCTAATCGGTTTAGGAATACCGAGAAAAATACGGAACCAATTCCACGGCCATTTTAATCGCGATGCTATCAGGAGTGCAGCCGTTGACTCCATATACGCTTTATCATCCTTGATGAGCACTATGCTATCAGTGGAGGCCGAAATATTGAACAACTCCTTATACCTTTTTCCGGTTTCACTTTGCAGCGAAGCGAACTTAAACACCTTACCTGGATCCCTTTGGATGATGAATTGAACAGAGTTGCTGCATAGATTACAGACACCATCGAATAAAATGACTGCCATTGTCTCGTCACCCCTGTCATATATGTTATTTCTTACATTCCATTAAGTGTTCTGTTACATTATAATCTTCCACATTCCAGCTATTCTTTTTAAGGCTTATATTAGTCAAGCAGCCATTGAACAACTTGAATTCCTCAAGCTGACTGCCTTCCATATGAAACTTTTTGATGATTGCATGAATCACGGCCCCGTGTGACACAAGTAAGATTTTTTTGTCAGGAAACTTTGTACTGACAGACTGTAAGCCTGTTTCGATCCTTCTATCAAGGTCATCCCTGGACTCCATACCAGGAAAGATAAATTCAGGATACTTCTCATTCCTCACTTCTCGTGTCAGCCCTTCACCGTCGCCAAAATATCGTTCCTTGAACTCATCCATTATAATCATGGGCAGATTTAGGTCTCTATTGATGATTTCAGCGGTTTCTTTCGCTCTCATAAGTGAAGTCGTAATGACCACATCCCACTCCATACCTTTAAGAAACTCCCTGCATTCTTCAGCCTGCTTTTTGCCGGTTTCATTAAGGGGAATATCCGTCTGTCCCTGCAGTCTTCCATGTAAATTCCAATCTGTCTGCCCGTGGCGCACGATGCAAATACTAGTCATGTGTTTATCTTCCTTTCTATCAAAATACCTATTTCACTGATTTTATCATAACCACTACGGTAATGGATGATAAAAAAATCAACGGGCAGCTGATCATGTAAACGGACATCCATCAAGAAGATGTTTTGTTAACCAATATTAGGGAAAACAAATAAAAAACAAGGAGGCAGTCAATCTATGAGACCAGAAGTTGGAATTGAGGACCATAAAAGAGGTTCTGAAATCAAAAAAATCTTCACAGATGCTTTACAACGGGATCTCTCAAGTGATGAGAATCTCCTAATCAACAAATGGATCCAGCATTTCACCCATGAAGAAAGGGCAACGATCATCAATATGATGAAAGAACTGGTAAATAAACATAAACGTCATGATTAAGCTTCAAGACGAAAAGCTGACATGACAGCAAAAAAGGAAAGTCCAAATTTCAGGACTTTCCTTTTTTAAAGTATATTAAAAAATTCTTTCATTAAGGCTGTTTTCTTAAAGATTGTTGCTTTGCGTAAATAGGCTTGCAGCCTGAATAGTGCTTGTGGACGTGCTCTTTTCGAACTCAAGTTTAAACAACAGACGGACTAACAAGCCGAAAATACCCAAGTTCCGGTATTTTCTGGTGTTCAAAGCAACAAAGTATGCGAAAAGAGCCCTCATTAAAGATCGTCAGTTTGTTCCAACAGACGGTCAATATCGAATGTATAGATTGGTGAATGGATATCCTCTTTTGCAAGATGTGCGGTATCTTCCAGTATTTCATCGATATTCATACTTAAAATACCTCCCGGTTGTTTAAAATGATCTTTGTTATTACACTATTCGTTGAAGCAGGATCATTTTTTGGGGGTGTATTTTATTTTTTTTTAAGAAAACTGAAGAATACTGTTGAATTGCATACAAGACTTTTTTTCAAATGACTTTTGTTCTATGAAATATAATGTTTATCCTTATATTCCTGTACCATTTCTTCATGGCTTCTGACCATGTTTGACGGCAGGTCATCAAGCGGGAAAAATTTCAAAGAAATGGATTCTGATTTCTCTGCTTTCATATGCCCGTGAAATTCGTTTGTAAAATAGGCGGTGGCAACGACGTAGAATTCATCTCCGTTTTCAGCTTTAATATAGTGGTCTTTGCCGGAGTACACGTTTAGTAAGTGAAGTTTCCCCAATTGGAGGTTTGTTTCTTCCTTTACTTCTCTTCGCGCAGTTTCTTCAGTGGATTCTGCCAGTTCCATCAATCCTCCGGGCAATCCCCATTTACCGTTCGGGAATCGTCTTTGCTGCAGGAGTACCTGGTTATGTTTATTTAAAATGATCACCACTGCTCCGGGCAGGATTACCGGCCGGGTCCCAATCAGTTTTCTTAAATCCTCTATGTATCCCATGAAATTCTCCCTTCCCTATCCTTAAAAATATTACCTTGGAAGTCTTAGCTTAACGGGTTCACTTGAGAGTTGCAAACTTCCAAAATATCACGTAATACCATTCTGTAATTCAGTGTATGTCATTCCAACAAGATGGCTTGGACATAACTAAAAAAACTCTTCATACAAAAATTTTAGTTTAGGGGGTCTAAATACCGCTACTGATTTCCGTGCAAGACTTCGCTTTCCGCGGGTAGCCCGTGAGCCTCCTCGTCGCGTGCGCTCCTGCGGGTTAGAAAAGCGGAAGGGCTTTGGTCAGAGGCGGTTGGCATAAGGCAACTCGTCCACGAAGGCGCACTTTGCCTTCTTGGGCGAGTTGACTTATGACATG
Source organism: Rossellomorea oryzaecorticis (assembly GCF_045897515.1). NCBI lineage: Bacteria > Bacillati > Bacillota > Bacilli > Caryophanales > Bacillaceae > Rossellomorea > Rossellomorea oryzaecorticis. Next base: position 2,854 of record NZ_JBJOSA010000036.1, read on the forward strand.
TGCCTCTAAGCCCTGGAGCTGGACAGGTCTCACATCAGCTACTTCTCCCGCAGGAGTCTACGTCTTGCACTCCAATCAACCGCTGGGGGGAGCTAAACTTAAATGTTCATTTCAAACAAATTAATACCTAAACTAATTTCCCTCTTAAAAACTAAAGTTTGAATGGAACACATTTAGAAAGTAAGTATTCTTCAGCTGCATTTATTCTCTTTCCGTTATGTCAGACAAACAGTTCGTAACGTCTCATTAACCATTCAAACGACCTGTCACGAATATGGGAATCATCGGCACCTTCTATTAAGGGAACCATTTTAGTAAATGAGTCAAAACTTGATAAATCTTCAAAACAATCCAAATGGGCAATTCTCTTGTTCGTGATGTTCTGATAAGCATCTAGCATAAGTTCTTTGAAGCTAGTCCCGAACCACGAGTATCCCAAGACAAGAGTATGTGCAATATCATAGCGAGGGTCTCCTATAAAAGCTTTTTCCCAATCCAAAATATAAAGTGTGTTTCCATTAGTTATTATGGTATTACCTAAATGATAATCTCCGTGATTTAAAACTTGGTAAACGACACAGACTTGAACATATCGTAAATATTATGGAGACACTCTATGTATACAGGGTCTTCAAACTTTGGAACTCTTTTTATTAAACTTTCTATGTAACAGTTGAAAATTTCTTGGCTCAATATTGCTGCCCCCAGTTTTTGCTATCATTTGGTAAATTATGCTTTTTCATAGATATTCTGCCTTCAGAAGAGATACCCCTTCTTCAAGTGACCCGCCCGTTCGAAATCTAAGTGTTCTATAAGATCTTTAGTTACAACAAAAAACACACTGTGAATTTCATTATGAAATACAGTGCGTTTTGCTTTACTATTTGCTTGTTTGCACCTCTGAAGTCAACATGTTATTTTAAGCTTCATTGGATTTAATGGTAATGTTATTCACTATAAATATTCTTTGTCTTCACGCTTATGAGTCGGGTCCATTTTTTCAAGGGCCTGCAACAGCCTGCGGTCGTTTTCAGTTTTATGTTTCATGAAACTCATGGCCTTAAAGATGAACACAATCGTCAATACCGTAATAAATAGTGCGATTCCTATATACAAAATACTAAAAAGTCCAAAGAATACCCCGATTCCTTCCATTCCCATACCTTGATCCATACTATTCCACCTCCCCTAAGCAACATATTGAAAATTCATCCAGTAAATCAACTTATTAACATTTACTATGAGACTTAATCATAACAGGTAGTTAGACGGATAGAAAGTGACATACTTCAAACCGATTGCCGTCAAGGTCAATAAATTCAAAATATGTCACACCACCATCTGTCTGAATTTCCCCGACTTTCACTTGCCGGTCGATCAGCTTCAGTCTGGTTTCCTCCAACGCATCAGAGAACAGAATGGTCCGCGTCGATGAAGAATGAATTTCTCCCTCCTGTATGGTGATCGGTGTTTCACCGGTGCCCACTTTGAAGACGATATACTGCCCGGTGTGGAAAATCTCCTCGAGCTCAAGTACAGACCTATACCATTCCCTGGCCCGTTCCAGGTCTTTGACTGAAATATGTATGGTATCTATTCGAGAAAACATATTCACTCCTCCTTGATTATGTTTAATTCTTCAATAATGTAAGGTGCCCTACAATCTCTTTTGCTTCCCACTTATCCATTGGCGGCAGCGCTATGACGGTAAGCGACCCTTTCTGAATCTCCGTCAAGCCGCTGTCTCGGATGCTGAAAAATCCACCTTTCTCAAGTTTCTCCAGTTGGGGTTGACTGCCTTTTAAGATGATTTTTTTCATTCCGGTTTGCAGCCACTCCACGAAATCCGGCTGGCGATCCGCGAATGAAGTTTTGTCAGACACCATTTCCAGGGTGCTTAAGGTTGCAGCATGAGCAACTTGTGCAGCTGTTTTACCTTTTGACATATTTACGTCTTTATTCACTACAAAGTATTGCACTAGGTCTCGTTTATTGGTCATTTTTACTCCCTCCTTTGATAAAGTGATCTTTATATTAATAGTAGCGTTTTTCTCAAAAGATGGGAAATGTAAAGCCGTATTATTTTCTTCTGATTTTCACAATGGAACCCTTACTGACTGTCACCTTTACTTTTTCCCCAATCCGGAAATCAGTGTATCTGTCACAATCTAACGGATAAATTTCGCTTCGATCGGCGTTTTTGAATTCTATGGCACATTTCTGTCCGGTTCTTTTCAACGCGTCCCCTGAGTTGATTCCGAACAGGATCCCGGGGGTGTTTCCGGGATAATATTTTTCTTCTATGATCATCCATTTTTCCCCTTCGAAATCATTGAGAACTTTAAACAGCAGAAGCAGACATACCAGCAGTATACCCAACACAACAAATTTCACTTGTACTCTTTTCATGAACTCCCGGCCTTTCTGTTAAAATCAACAGAGCCATTATATGTATATCAATCCGGAAAAATGACTAATCTTTTCTATTGCATTAATCTCATAAAAAAGTTATACTCCGAACTAACAAACGGTAGTTAGTTTATTGGAGGTTTTTGATTTGAAACAGAGCAATAAAATAAGAATCAAGAAAGCTGCGTTACGCTTATTCGGTGAAAAAGGCTACGAAGATACATCACTTCATGAAATCGCCCTTGCGGTTGGAATTAAAAAGCCCTCCATTTATAATCATTTTGATCATAAAGAGGATATTTTTTGTGCTGTATTGGATGATCTGCTGCTCTCTGAAACAACGGCATATCAACATATTCAGGAGCAAATGAAAAAAGATGAACCGAAAACGAACCTGCGAATGCTGTTCGATCTTTATTGCCAACGATTGATGACAACCGAGGAAGCGTTACTTTGGAAGAGGGTCACCTTTTTTCCGCCCCCACAGTTCAAAAAAATGATTGAAGAAAAGTTCTTTGAATTCGAGAATGTGGTCACAGAGATATTATCTGCGATTTATAAGGATGCCCAGGCGGCAGATATTCTCCGTGAAGTAGACGGGAATGAATTTGCTGCTTCTTTCTTTTGCTTGGTAGATGGTATATTCCTCGAACATCATTATTATAATGAACAAGTTTTCCGGCAGCGAATAGATTCAGTGTGGAAAGTATATAATCTTGGTATTTTCAAAGGGAAAGGAGAATGATCCATGGGTTGGATTTATGTCATCATAGGCGGCCTGCTTGAAATCGGCTGGGCCACTGGACTCTATTTATCAGAAGGTTTCACGAAACCCATGCCCAGTGTCATTACAGCGGGTCTGATCCTGGTCAGTTTCTATTTTTTCTCTAATTCGATGAGAATGCTGCCGATCGGCACAGCTTATGCTGTCTTTACCGGGATAGGAGCTGCTGGAACGGCGATCGTTGGAATGACCTTTCTCCAGGAGGAAATCAATGTAATGAAAATTGTATTTATCACATCTCTTATTTTCGCTGTTATCGGACTGAAAATGAGTGATAAGGAAGAAACGGAAGAAAAGGGGGCAGGAGAATGGCCTGGATGATTTTGATTGCAGCCGGTTTATGTGAAGTGATCATGGTTACCTTTATGAAGCTGTCGGATGGTTATAAAAAATTGGTGCCGTCCATCCTTAGTTTTTCTGCAGGTGCGCTGAGTTTTTATCTATTGTCCCTGTCACTTCTTCACATACCTGTTTCTACAGGGTATGGCATTTGGACAGGTATTGGCTCTGCAGGGGCGGTTCTGATCGGGATGCTGTTCTTTAAAGAAGAAAAAAATCCTTCCCGGTTATTTTTCATCGGTTTGATTATCTTCAGCATTATCGGGTTGAAAACCGTGTCATAAAAAAGTGTCCAGATTCTTCTGGACACTTTAATTTATGATCCCATTCCCAACGATTTCTGTTTTAATTTTTGGGATAATGGTGATTTTCCCGTAGTCTTCATCCCAATTTACTTTCTCCCATGTTTTGGGATGGAATGCAATCAGTTCCCTCCCTATACCGAAAACATCGGAGTTGGCGGTTTGAATCGTTTCTATGAGTTTTTCTGCTCGCTTCTGCAGATCATGCTGTATTTTTTGGTTGATTTTTTTAACATTTTTCTTATCGGTTAGTTTATCCGCCGGAAATTCTACAATTGTAATTCCTGTTTTCATGCTAATTTCAACCTTTATATCATACGGAGAATCAGAAATGATTTTCATTTTAGACTTAGGTTTTATCAGACTATAGGAAATGTAGTCATCCAGCGGAGACTTATTCTTTGTATCCATTTTTGAAGTGAATCTTGCAAGTTTTGCTTTTTTGTTGGCAAGTGCAAGGAATAATGTAGATTGCGTAACACTCAGTTCCCCTGTCATGGAGTGCTTATGGAAAAGGGCATTTCCCTCTAACTCTATTTCATCATTCGTCAATGCAAGCAGGGGGAGCATGAAATCTTTTCCTTCATCAAACATCACCGTACATACAGTCTGCAGATTTTGTTTTTCCGCCTCTGTTGCGTTTTCCGCACTAGTGATCTGCTCAGCAAGATATTCAGAGATAAGTGTATTCTTCTGTCCCAATGTTGAAAGAAGATCTCCCCCATGTCCTTTCGCAATGGCAATTTTTGCTGAAATGGAACTGGTAGGATCCCTGTAAAACACATCAAGGAATTGATAAATGTCTTTTTTTGCCAAATCCTCCCCGAGTATAAAGACCCTGTTCTTTGAAGGTTCGAAACTCCCATTGATTTTACGGTCCATCTTCATCCGGGTTTCCCTCAGGGTTTTGCCAACTGCCTGGAGCTCTACATTGGTAGGGAATTCCCCTTGAAAGTCCCTTATGATGGCGGTGGTTAATATTTTGCCGTCGTCTTCCTGATCAAATGCAGAAGAATAGACAAGCCTTGAATCCTTCAGCAAACGTTGATCCCAACATCCTGCCAAACATAAGTGGAGCAAAAGTAAACTCAATGATGCCTTCAGCTTCTTTTTCAAGCACTTTCACTCTCCTTTTTTTTGAAGATCAGCGAAACAGCCAATAGGGTAATGGGGATTATAAGCACAAAAATATACGATAAGGCAAGCACCCACTTATTCACCATGTCCATCTCCGATAATTTTCCCGGGATCAGGGCGATACAATATGCAAACCCTCCCCAAAACACTGTGCAATAACCTCTTTTAAGCTTCTTGAACTTCTTGAACAGATGACTGCAGCATTCAGTACAAAGAAATAAGTAACTGGTCAATGACGTAATGACGTTCACGACCCAGAATGAAGCAAACAGCAAATCCACCCTCTCCACCACTTGCAGGTAGAGGGATTTAACATAATAAAGCACGGGCTGCGGCACGATTTTTATTTCTTCAGGACTGAATGTGACTGTGCTGACGATTGTAAGGAACGTATACACAAGCGTCACGGATAGATTGGCCGCTGTCGCTGCTTTATAAATCGCCGGGCTTCCATTGTTTTGGAAATAAGGATAGAGAATCAACAGAAGTTCAAATCCCAGCATGGAAAAATAGGCTTCCTTTGCGCCTTTCAGTATGGTCAATCCTCCTGATGCCCCTATCGGTAACAAATAGCGCCAATCAACCGGATAAATGAAAAGTACAATTGTTGACACGACGACCAGCAGGACAATCAGGATTGTCACAACTACATAGACGTTGCTGATTTCCATTACCTTTTCTTTGCCCAAATAAAACCCTGGGATAATGAGCATTAACATTACAGCCCATGTGGGTGTATGAAGGAGCGACCAGGATTTTATGATGGCAGTCGCATACATCAAAATGATGATGACAACTAGCACTCCATAAATGAGGTAACCGAACGTTATGAATGTGGATGCAAATTTACCGAGCAAGACTCTTGAATATTCGAAAAGTGATTTCGAAGGAAATCTCCGTCCTAATATCCACAAGAGTGTAATGACACACTGGACGAGAGCCCCTGCTACCAGGACGGAAATCCACGCGTCCCCTTCAGAGACAGAGAACACATTAAAAGGAAGTCCCAGGACCCCTACACCGATCTGGGTTTGAATGATAAAGATGCTTAATTGAAAAGAAGTAAGCTTAATCTGCTTGCTCATCTTTTTTCCATCCCCTTGAACCAGATGATACCTTCCATTTGTATCGGGCTTTCAAATCCTCCGGTCTCTTCTTTACCATCCAGATTGGTACCCGGATGAGAGTATCTTTCAACCTGCCGACATCCAGCGGGGCAACCGGGTAGAAGTAATACTCCCCAAGTGATTTTAATTTGGATATATGAATGAAGATGAGCATGAGACCAATCACGATGCCGTAAATCCCAAAGAGAGCGGCCATCAGCATGAGAGGGAAGCCTAGAATCCTCAGGGAGGTACTCAATTCATTTGATGGGATAACAAATGAGGAGATCGCTGTGATCGCCACCACGATGACCATCGTATTGGATACCAGATTCGCTTCTACCACTGCCGTCCCGATGACCAACCCCCCGACTACCCCGATGGTCTGGGCAATCGGATTCGGCAGCCTGATCGAAGCTTCACGGAGCAATTCCAGGGTGAGCTGCATGATTGCTGCTTCGATGAGTGGCGGAAACGGAACGTATTCCAGCGAACTTTTGATCGAGAAAATAATTTCAATCGGGATGATTTCATAATTAAACGAAATGACTGCAATATAAAACGCCGGAAGACAAAGTGCAATAACGAAACTGAACATCCGGACGATCCGGAAAAATGAACTGATGAATGCACGGTTATTATAATCCTCTGTTGTCTGTAAAAAACTGAAGAACGTGACTGGAAAGATCATGACTGTAGGGCTTCCCTCCATGACGAGTGCCACCCTTCCTTCCATCAAGTTGGCAGCCACCCTGTCCGGCCTCTCCGTATTTAGAAACTGCGGAAACGGAGAGAAGGAATCATCTTCAAGAAACTCTTCGAAATAGCCCGGTGATTGGATCGAGTCTGCAGCGATGTAGCTGATACGATTTTCGATTCTGTTCAACAAATCAGGATTTGTCAGTTCTGAAACATACACCAGGGCATATTTCGTATTTGTCGTCTCTCCTACGTTTGCGTATTTTACGGTCACCCTTGGATTTGATATCCTTTCCCTGATGTAGTGAATATTTTTCGTGATGCTTTCGTTAAAACCCTGGTGTGAACCCCGGATTACTTTTTCATTCATGGGTTCCTTAATATTCTGGTCCACTTTCGGCATGCTGATCAGGTGCATGTCTTTAGCGCCGTCTATTAATATCAGACAGTGGCCGTCCACCATGGCACTCAATGCTTCTTCAATATCCGATGCTTCAATGATCGAATTTGCACTGACTACATTCTCAAGCTTCCCTTCTCTTTTTTCATTGATGGGCTGAATGACATAAGTTTGCAAATTCTTATTATCAATGACGGAATCCACAAATAAAACAAACAGAGATTTCTCATTGAAAGTGAGCTCTCTGATTTTCAGATCATCAGTATTATATAATCCTGTTTTTATTTTTTCTATTCTTTCATCTACGGGGAACGTCTGTCCTTCTTCAGCAGGAATAAGCTGTTTCAATTTCCTCTTATTCTTCTTATCAAAACCACTCATTTTTTAACACCTTCATCTGGGCTTGTTTCTAAATATTGTCTCCATGAAGATATCAGTTATGCATTTCAGACATAAGGGCTAACCGTTAATCAGTCAATCTCCCCCTTTTTCTACCCCAAATTTCTTCGAGAATATGGAGAAAAACATCATTGAATTCTTCAATGTCTCCTACATTATCGACAAATCCCGATATATGTGTTTCTATTTCTCCGAGATCTTGTTTTATCTTTTTAACTGAATGAGAGAAATACTGACTGTCCATTTGTTCCTTGCCTTGTATTTTCAGGTGCAGGATGTGTTCAATTTCTCTTCTGAGTGATTCTCCGAGATTCAACTCTTTCATTATGGCTGCGATTTGATTTGGAGGAAAAGTACGCAGCTTTAAGAGCCATAAACTTGATAGGAATGGTCTGATGATATGAATATAGTCTTTTACTTGTGTATACGGCTCGTCCATCAGATTCAAATTCTTTTTTGCCATTCTTACATAATGTTTAAGCACCTTATAAGCCGAGAAACTATGTTTCGACAGGTCCCTGATTTTTTTTATTGAATCATGTTTCAGATAAATGTTTTCCTCTGTTAACCATTCAAGAATGGAGGGGTTCGATCTGTGAAGGAGAGAAAGAGCTTTTTTCAGATCCCATCCCGCCAGTTCTAACTGGTAATCCACCTTCTTTTCTATTACATCCCTTTTCGTTTGAAGGGAGAGATAGTGACGTACTGGATGAACGTAAATGAACCTTACATCGTAATCGCTATGTTCTGACGCGTATCCCCAGGCTCTGCTCCCTGCCTCCACTGCGTATAGGATTTTAATTCCGTACTGTTCCTCCAGTTCTAAAAGACTGCTGATTATTCGGTCCATGGACGTTATACATCCTTTCTTATCTTAGAATTTGCGAAGGGGTCATCCATTTCTTTATTATTTTTCTTATAAAAAATTAATTACCCCCTGGTTCCCAAAGGTTTCCAAGGGGCTTGGTTGTTATCTATTTATTTTTTGCCCCATTTATTTCTTTCTGGAATGAAAGCAGCATCCCATATGTCATGACCAGAAGGATTACCCCGAGAGGAAGTGCGGTGATGATAGTCGCTGCCTGAAGCCCGCTTATCCCGCCTGTCCCCATAAGAATTGCCGCGATGGCAGCCAGAATGATACCCCAACTGAATTTTACAAAAAACGGGGGATTCAGACTTCCATTTGAGGTTTGCATTCCAAGAACAAATGTTGCAGAGTCAGCAGACGTCACAAAGAACGTAATGATCAGAAACAGTGATATGACCGAAAGCAGACCGCTTAATGGCATCTGGTCATAGACGTAAAACAGAGCGGTTTCAAGACTCTGCCCGGCTACATCCACTCCTTTGATCACGTCAAAATATAATCCTGTCCCGCCGAACACACCAAACCATAGCGAACAAACCAGGGTAGGGACGATAATGACCGCGACAATGAATTCACGGACCGTCCTCCCTTTCGATACCCGTGCGATGAATGTTCCGACAAACGGAGTCCACGAGATCCACCATGCCCAGTAAAAGATGGTCCAGTCCTTGACCCATTGATTATCTTCCTTATTAAAAGGTGAAAATCTGAGCCCCATGCTTGGAAGCTTCTGCAAATAACTTCCGAATGTGGTTAAAAATAATTCAAGCACGAACTGTGCCGGGCCCAATAACAAGAAACTGAAGAATAAGACAACAGCCAGTAGCATATTTACATTACTTAAATATTTTATTCCTTTTGAAAGTCCTGATGCAGCAGAAGTAATGAATAATATGGTAGCAATCCCCATAATGATCAGCTGTATGGTGAAGCTTACCGGGATATCCAATAGATAATTCAAGCCGCTGTTTATTTGCTGCGCTCCGATTCCAAGCGAAATCGCCACTCCGAAAATCGTTGCAAATACTGCGATGATATCAACAATATACCCGATTGGCCCTTTGGTTCTGTCCCCGATGACTGGATATAAAGTCGCACTCATCAGTCCAGGCAGACCTTTTCTGAACTTATAGTAAGCAAGCGCCAATGCGACTACTGCATAGATGGCCCATGCATGAAACCCCCAATGAAGATACGTGTATCGCAGTCCGACTTTTGCAGATTCAATCGAGTTCCCTTCTCCGAATGGAGGAGAGGCATAATGGGAGACTGGTTCCGACACACCATAAAATAAGAGGCCGATTCCCATACCTGCACTAAATAACATGGCAAACCAGGTCGGAGTCGAATAATCAGGCTTATCATCATCCTTGCCCAATTTGATCTTTCCGTATTTACTGAATGCAAAAAATAAAGCAACCACAAAAAAGAAAGTAGCCGAGAATTGATAGAACCATCCAAATTTATCAAGGAGCACCGCCTGCAGATCTGTCATTACAGCAACCAGATTTTCAGGAAAGATCACTCCCCATAACACAAAAACGATACCAATCGAGATTGATATCCAAAACATTGATGTAAATTTCCTCAACATTATCCTCCTTCTTTCTTCCTGATTGAAACGTACGGGTATAATGATACGAGCTTAGTATTTCCCCAACTATAATACGGCTAATCAAAAGATTGAAAGGTAAGATAAAATCCGTCTGGAGTGGATGGAATGCGAAGATAGAATGAGAAAGAGAAAAAAATAATTTTATAGAATAATTCTTTTGCAAACGGACATCTTAAGATGGACGGAGGTGATAACCATGACAAACAACAATCAAAAGCCACAACAACAAAAAAATGAAGCTGAATTCGCTCAAGAGCAAAACGCAGCTCAAAAAGCTCGTAAAGCTGCTCAACAGCAACAACAGCAACAGCAGCAAAACCAAAACAATAAGTAATCAGACATAGTATTCAAGAGCTGTATACTTAATAAAAAGAGCAAGAGACCGATTTTTTTTGGTCTCTTGCTCTTTGTCTTTCATTACTTATGTTATAAAAGGGAGTTATTTGATCTCCCCAGCATATCTCACCTTTTTATTAAAGGGTTTATAAGCAGCCAAAACAGCCACCCCCGCTGAAATCACGTTAATCAGTGTGCTTATCAATGGATGACCTGTAAAGCCGCCTTCTTCATAGAAATAGGTAAGTACCAATCCTGTGATGATGCTCAATACAATGCTCGTCCCGACAAATACTCCTGCAAAGATAAAAAACTTCTTAAAATATCCCCACAAATTCCATCACCCCTCCGTAACGATTTTTGAAACAGACGTTACTATTTGTTACTTCTAGTATGTAGGCGTTTTTATATATTCATCAAAAAACAGAGTACGCTTAAACGTACTCTGTCTGCAGTTTTACTATTTAATTACTTTTGAACGTTGGCTGCTTGTGGTCCACGAGCACCTTCAACGATTTCAAATGTAACGTCTTGTCCTTCTTCAAGTGACTTGTAGCCTTCACCTTGAATAGCAGAGAAGTGAACAAATACATCGTCTTGACCTTCAACTTCGATGAAACCGAAACCTTTTTCTGCGTTGAACCATTTAACTTTACCTTGTAGCATAAAACAAGTACCTCCCAGTGCAGTTGCACATAAAAATATTAATATTCTTGTTTCGATTAAGTTTCAAGACGAATGTTCTTCTGCCCGAACAGGATTAACCGAACAAAAATAATTATATATACTATAACAGACAAACCACCAAAACTCAAGAACGGATCAATTTATTCGACCGTTTCCTTTTCTTTGCTGAAGATCTTTTTTATCATGCGTATCTGTCCGCGGTGATTGATTTCATCCTCGAACACATGAAACCATTTAAAAAAGTTGTTTCCTTTCTTCCCATACCACCAATCCGTCTCTTCATAGAGCCATTCTTCCGGCAGCTCCCTGAACTTGCTGTATGTCCTGTCCCGGGTCCCGCTTAATTGCACGAGATACTCACCGGCTTCCTTTCCTTTGATCACTTCAGCAGCTTTACCAAGGCTCAGTGCAGGCTCGAGCGAATCAGCGTAACGGTCCACCTCTTCATCACTTACATCTTCAAAGGTAAGCTTCTGATAAATTTTTTCAACTGCATCAAAATGAGCCAGTAGCATCCCGATTGAATTTGCCTCTTCGTGAACCCTGTAATCCAGTTCTTCCACGGAAAGATTTTCAACCTCCTGAATCGTTGTTAATCTCGCATAATCCATCATTGATGCAAGCAGTGAAAAGTCCTTTTTAAAATCCTTTTTTTCCTTAATCAAAAAGATCGAATCATCCATCTCTATAACCCCTTTCGTATCCCACTACTAACTATTAGATAAAAATTGTTCAATTCCTTCCTTGATTGTAAAGAAAAAGCATGATACAGAATGGACAATATGGCTCCTGCAGTCCGCTTAATAGAAAAAAGAGCCGTAATCAGGCTCTATTTCTCTTCCACTTTATGTATCACTTTATCATCCAGCCGTCCGTTATCGTTAATCACTTCGATCGTGACCACTTTTTCGTCTTTATCCTTTATCGCTTTTATCAACTCGTCGATTTTGTCAGGCTGCTTCAATTCGATGGTCGTTTCCACCTCATACTCTTCAGATTTCTTTAAATCCGAATCGCTTTTCAATTCTTTATCTGTATAAATCAGATCCTTGCCAAGGGCGTTTCTGATCGTGCCGCCTTGAAGAAAAAAGCGAGCCTGGAAAGGTGTGTCTACATCCAGATTGCGGTCGGTTAGCATGCCTTTAAAAGTGACGGTGCTGTCTTCTTTGTTGATGATGACTTTACCATCCGTAATCATCTCAGCTGCGTTGCGATTACATCCTGATAAAATGATTAACAAGATCGTAAAGACTAGTATGTACTTTTTCAATGTTCACTTTCCTCCTGCATATTGTCTATTGCTTCATCCCATCCCCGCAGGGACGGTGGTTGCTTCTGATATATTTTAACATAAGATTGCCTGTGTAACTTCAAATATTGCGGGATCAAAAAAGGATGGTCGTTTTGGGGAATCAATGAGGAAGAGAGAATTCCATCGGGTGCAGATTCATATATGGTAAATCAGTAAAATTCTCTCCGGTTGAATTAGTCCGTAATAGAATAGGATGTCATTTCACCGCGACTTTCCGGGGCTGATTGGTCTTATTACATACCGCCTTCAAAATAAACATTTTTTCCTGAACACTGAGCATTCTCCATGATTTAGCACGAATAATCATGTAATTACCTCCAGTCATACATTTATTTGTTTACTATTTACCTCTTTTTAAACGGATGCAAACCAAACAAATGCCGACAAGAACATATGGAAAAATACTTTCTCAGACAAAACTCTTGCCGTAAGAAAGTATATATCGAATAAGTATGTCCAATTTGGTAATAAAGTGTTGAAAATTATTTATTATCTGAAATGAGCTCAATAAAATGATGAAGAATCCTTGCCGTCAGTCCCCAAATTACTTTGTCCTCATAATAATAAAAATGTTCCTTCATATTTCTTGCCTGAAAGTTATAATTTTCTCCCCCGGGAATGTTCTCATATGGAAACCCTTTTTCTGGCTCCATCTTAAATTCAATGTTATATAATTCAGGCTCTTTCATTTGAAGTTCTCTTAAAGGGGAGGTAAAGATCTCTTCAACTTCCGCCTTGTTCGGGTCCAGGTCCTTTACATCCACATTTAAGATTCCAGCAAAAGGATAGATAATTGTCCCAAAAGGAGATACCAGATAATCCAGCGGTTGAACAGCTGAAATCATCTTTCGATCAATCCCCAATTCTTCTGAGGTTTCTCGCAGGGCTGCACCCTCCGCATCTCTGTCGACGCGATCAATCTTACCTCCTGGAAAGCAGATCTCCCCCGGCTGCCTGCGCATATTAAAAGACCTGACTTCGAACAAAATATGTGTTTCCCCATCCACTTCAATCAAAGGCACAAAAATGGCAAATTCACTATACTTTTCGCTGCCGAGGATTTTCGGGGTGCGCCCCATGATTGAATGCATGATATGATCTGCGTCCATTCTTCTACCCCCAGTTTCACTTTTCTTACATTATAATATGAATCTGAGGGTGGACCAAATGATAAGAAACTGCGAACGATCATTAATTTGAAACACAGACGATACTGCAGAGTGATAGGAATTCAATCAATATTGCTGCTCTTCCACTTCCTGATGCCGTCGTCTTCAAGGATGCCGAGAGTCGCATCAGAAATGTCAGGGTCCGAGGTTAACTGATCCTGTATCGCGAATTTAATATCGTCAGCCTGCGATAACTGGAGACCTCTTTCAAGCTCAAGATACGCTTCGACATGATAATATCTTCCTTCCTGGATGATTCTCATCTTGTAAATATCGACTACCTGTTCATGCTCGAGGATCATTTTACCTACTTTATCCTCTACGTCTTTAGGGGCTGCCACTCCGATTAAACCGACCATATTGTCATACCCAACCCTGAAAGCAACAAATACCATCAGGCACCCTATGATGATGGTGACGATTCCATCCAATAATAAAAAGGAGGAATAATAAGAAACAATGACCGCAATGAGGGCAAAAACAGCTCCGCTTACAGCCACAATATCTTCATAAAAGACAAGCCTTGTAGGAGGGGACGCTTTCTTTACATTCTTGACCGCTCCTGTCACGACTCCTAAACCCTTCCTGATATCCCTGGATTCTTCCCCGATCTCTTTCATGACTTTCACTAAAATCGCTCCGTCGATGATGATATTCAACAGTAAAATGGATACATTGAGCAGGATTCCTTTTACTTTTGCCGGATGACTAATCAAATGGAAACCTTCTTTTATAGTTTCGTAAGCCATGATCGATACGACTATAACCGCAATCATACAAAACAAGTTAATGACTCTTCCGAAACCTGTGGGGAATTTTCTTGTCGGTTCTTTTTCAGACAGGACACTCCCGATAAATACGAACCCCTGATTGACTGAATCAGCCAGTGAGTGCATGGATGATGCAAACATAGCACCGCTTCCGCTGACAATATAAGCCCCGCCTTTTGCGATTGCCAGTACCGTATTGCCGATCATCGCATACAAAGAGGACTTATTTCCTTTCTTAATCAGCTCCCATACTGATTGCTGTCCCATATCTTTCACCTTCTTCCTTCCTGAAAATATCTACTTTGGTGTTAATAAGTCAGTTCCCCCTAGTATCCCTTAAATACTAAAATTCATTACTGAATTGACGAACGATATATGCTTACTTATACTGAAAAAACAGAGGAATTCTTTAAAGAAAAAAACATCCTCAAAGGAAATGGAGTTCAAAAATGGAGTTCAAGATTCAATATTTATCTTTTTACTTAATTCAAGTCGACGGAAAAGGCGAAGAAGCAGAGAAACATGTTAAACACTTCCAAACCCTGACAACAGAACAATACGAAGAAAGTGATCTGAAAACATTCCTGGACGGTGAGTTGACAAAGATCGTGAAAAGAAAGGTTGACCGTCACGCCAAGTCTGACTCAGCCCCTACGAAAATCGGCAGATTCATTGTTGAACCCGGACATGAATTAACCTCCAACCCAAATTACAATTTATTTCATAAAACAAGGTCTGCAGAGGACAAAGAAACATTCAGGGAAGCCTGTGACCAGCTGGCACAAATGTATATCGAAACCAGTGCGGTCAGGGGCGGGGCTCTGGTCATCGCCACAGCCAAATTAACCAAATTTTCCGATGACCCGTTTGTCTTCATCATGAAGTGCGATTTCGAACCAAAGGTTGCCCGGATCACCGATGCATCGACACTCATACATAACGTCGAAATGGCCATCACCACTAAAAATATGAAATCGGTCCAATATCCCTTCATGCCTGAAGAAGGGATGATGGATGCCGCCGAACTAAAGATTCACCAGTCATCACATTCGCGTTACTTTGAAGATTTCCTGAAATGGGTGGAATTCGAGAAATCAATGCCTGAAATCGTTAAATCCCAGGTTTATGGCATGGTCAAAGAACATATTGAAGAGACGTATAATGAAGAAAGTGACGAACGGGTTGAATTCGAGCAGGCAATGGAAGAATGGGCAATCAGTCCGAAGCGGGAACTGCAGGAAAGGTTCACGACGGAACAGGTCGTGGAAGCCACTTCTCAAATCGTCGAACAGTCACCAGATGTGGAGCTGAAAGTGAAGCTTGACCATGTATCGGTTAAAGCCCTCCTCTCTGACTTCGGAGACAGCATTCATTTAGCAAAAGTCAACGGCCGATATATTTTGATGATCGAAAGCGAATCGGTGATGTTCGAAAAAGGATTCTCCCCTCTCGAATTTTTAAAACCGGATGATCTGCATGAAGTGATTCAGCGGATTCAAATGAAAGAGTGAACCAGTTGAGATTGTTTTTAGATACACCGTACCTAATTGGGGAATACAATTTAGGTACGGTTTTTTCGTTCTAAACAAGCAGGCTTCTTGGAAATGGTTTAAACAAAGCCAGGTACCAGCTTTCAAGACCGCCATTGCCGACGAGCAGGCGGATGGCACCTTCCCGCATGTGACATGACCATGTGCTTCAATCAACCAATCAACCACTAGTTAAGAAAATGGTTGTGGCTGCTCTACCGGTTTGTGAAGCGGATATAACGGAGAGATCTCCTCTAAATACCGATACAGGTATATAGATGTTTACGGGTGTCGAATATTGTTGGAAAATCGGTAGTTCGCACATAAACTGAAGAATATCGCACTTATAATCAAAATTTAGCACTTATATTAAAAATACCGCACTTAAGTGAGAGGGGCCCTCTCATAAAATGATTGAATACCCCTGCCAGGTAGAAATATCCCTCTGATGTCCAAGCGCTTGAAGGTGCAGTGTTGGTCAACGTACTCTGGATTCGACAGTTCGCGCATAAAAGGGGAGTTTTCGAGCACAAATAACCTGATTTCGAGCACAATACAGACAGGTTCGAGCAAAACCAACCGGTATTCGAGCACAAAATTGAAATCCAGATCAAAAGCTCAGATACATACCCTGATCCGTACGCTTAGCCGGACTACAATACAGTAAAAGGCCACCCTTCGAACGTGTAATGATGACTGGACGGCCTACTCTTCACTTTATTGTTCGCCATCAGGGGAAGGTTCTTTATATATTTTTCACAATCACTCCATAAAAAAATGTTGTGTAACCAAGCATAATCACATAAAATCAGTAAGAAAATTCCATCTTTTAACAGGAGGGTATTATGCTGAATCAAAAACAATTGGATGACATAAAAGCATTGCAGGATATTTGTGAAACACATGAGGGAATCAAACTTAAATTGAATTGGGATATGCTCCAACACCGCACAGCTGACCATGATGACTTCTTTCATTATTCCAATAAAAATCTGATTGGATTTCTGGCTCTATACGGTTTCGGAGTCCAATATGAATTATGTGGAATGGTCCATCCCGGCCATAGAGGAGAAGGGATATTTAAAGAGTTGTTTAAAAAGGCCATGATTTCTTTAAAAGACCGAAATGCCGGGTCCCTGCTGATAAATGTACCGGGCACATCTGGTTCGGGAAAAACATTTGTTAAAGCCATTGATGCTGATTATGATTTCACTGAATATGAAATGAAATGGGAGCCTGGCAGCGGAATAACACTGTCAAAGAGTGTGATGACCAGAGGAATGACTGAAGATGATATTCCTCAATGCATATCGCTGGATATCGACTGTTTCGGACAGAGCCGCTCCGATGCGGAAGCCATGCTTAAACAAATGCTCACTGAGCAGGGACAGAAAAGCTTGATGATAGAGGCTGACGGGCAGACTGTCGGAAAAATCCGCGTGCAGCGCCTCAAGGGGCAAAGCTTCATCTACGGGTTTGCCATCGATCCCAAATACCAACGGAGAGGAATCGGGCGGAAAGCACTTTCTTATGTCGTTTCTGAAGAATCGAAATGGACGGATAAAATCTTTCTGGATGTTGCAGCTGAAAACAGCCACGCCCTGAAACTTTATGAAACAAGCGGTTTCAGAACAATCTACAGTCAGGACTATTATCGATATAAGCTGTAAGCGAAGCAGGCGGAGACGTGATAAAACTTCTCCGCCTGCTTATATCATGAATAAAACTTATGCTGGATCGACCAGCTTCCCTCATCTTCAATTTCCATAAGCCCGTGTGAAAACATCGGCATCTTCCGCTTATCTGTGGGTGATCCGGGATTGAACAGCAGCACTCCATCATGGTAACGCAAATAAGGGATATGAGAGTGACCAAAAATGATCATATCGACTTCCTCATTATCGAAGGCTTCCCTTGCTCTCTTTTCAGTGGTTTTACCTTTGCCGTCACCATGTACGATCCCTATCTTTACACCATTAATCAAACATACCCTTCTTTTTGGCAATATGTTTCTTATCTCCCGGTCGTCTACATTTCCATAGACCCCCACCAACTTTCCGAATCGCGCTATCTCTTTGTAAGACTCTGCACTCTGAAAATCCCCTGCATGGATGATGAACTCACTTTCCTGTATATCCTTGATGAGATTGTCGGGAAGCTTTCTTTTACCCTTCGGCAGATGAGTATCAGAAAGCACTGTAATTTTCATTGTTCTCCCTCCTTGCTTCATGTTCTAAAACTGTCCTTTAAACATGTTTCAATATGTACATATGGTGGAATGATTGTATTATCAATCTTAAAAGAGGAGATCCTATGACTTTTTCACTGCAAAAACAATTCAGACAGCCTAAAGGCATCCTGGGATGGATGGTTGGCAAGGTAATGGAAATAGATAATCGAAAAATCAATAAATGGTCCATCAACAAGATGCCGATCCGGAGGGGGGACCATATTCTTGAAATAGGGTATGGACCGGGATATTGCATCCAGAAAATTATACAGAAATACCCCGGCTGCACGGTGGATGGCGTCGATATTTCCTCCACCATGAAGGAAGCCGCGGGTCAAAAGAATAAGGATGCAATCAAAAAAGAAAAGGTTCATCTCTTCGTACACGATATTTCTGAGTTCCAGCTTGAAGACAAACAATATGATCACATCTTTTCAGTAAACAACTACCCCCTGTGGTCTGACACGGACAAAGCCCTATCCCATTTATATCATATGTTGAAGCCGGGGGGAACGCTGGTGATAACGGTTCAGCCCCGAGGGGAAGAAGAAAAGGACAGCAGGGCGCGGGGCTATGGCAGGGAGATCAGTGAACGATTGACCTCCGCAGGATTTAAGAACATCGAGACATCCTACAAGAAAATACGTCCTTCATTAACTGTTTTGGTAAAATGCGAAAAATAATTTCTGCAATCTTTATCTTATCCATTAATCCATAAGAATTTTAAAAGAGAAGGGAATAAGGCCCTTCTCTTTTAAAATCACTTACTTAACGCATAAGTTTTATAACCGCCGCTTAGATTGCTTGCCTTAATTCCATTGTTTGTTAAGATTTTAACTGCCAAATACCCTCTTAACCCAACTTGACAATTGACATAAATATGCTTTTCATCAGGCAGTTCCTTTAACCGTTCTCTTAGTTCCCCTAATGGGATATTAATTGAGCCTGAAATAAATCCAACTTCCCTTTCTTCAGGTTCTCTTACATCTATAAGAACGCCCCCATTGTTAACAATCTCATCAATTTCATGATGATGTACGAGACTCAAATCTCCACTCACTACATTTCCGGCAATATAACCCGCGATATTAACAGGATCCTTCGCAGAAGAGTAAGGAGGAGCATATGCCAACTCAAGGTCGGCAAGATCCCATACTTTTAATTTCCCTTTGATGGCTGTCGCTATCACATCGATGCGCTTTTCAACACCTTTATATCCAACCGCTTGTGCACCGAATATTTCACCTGTTTTAGGGTGAAATAGCATCTTTATTGAGAGCTGGCTGCCTCCTGGATAATAGGAAGCATTGGAATATGGGTGTATATGCAGAGCTTCATATTCTACACCCAGACGTTTAAGTGATTTTTCATTATTCCCTGTAGAAGCAACGGTCAGTTCGAATACTTTTGCTACAGACGTACCCAGGGTCCCTTTATATTCCGCTTTTCTGCCATTTATATGATCTGCGGCGAGGCGTCCCTGCCGGTTGGCAGGCCATGCTAGTGGAATCATTGCCGGTGTTCCTTGTATATAGTCTTTTACTTCAATCACGTCGCCAATGGCGTAAATATCCTGATCCTCTGTTTGAAGATGATTATTTACTGCAATTCCTCCACGCTCTCCTAATGTCAAACCTGCATTAATGGCAAGTTCATTTTCCGGACGCACTCCGATAGAGAGGATGGTGATATCACTTTTTAGTTCTTTTCCGCTCTGAAGTATGATTGTGCGCCCTTGATCTTTTATCGCTTTCACTCCATCATTGAGGTATAATTCGATTGAGGTATAATTCGACCCCATTGATTTCAAGTTCACGGTTTACAATTGACGCCATCTCATAATCAATCGGAGCCATTACCTGACTTCCCAATTCAATCACGGAAACATTCATTCCGCGCTGTTGAAGATTTTCCGCCATCTCCAGAACGATGAATCCACCGCCTACGATCACTGCATATTCAGGCTTCTTGTCGTCGACCCAGGATTTTATTCTATCTG
This sequence comes from Rossellomorea oryzaecorticis, assembly GCF_045897515.1. Taxonomy (NCBI): domain Bacteria; kingdom Bacillati; phylum Bacillota; class Bacilli; order Caryophanales; family Bacillaceae; genus Rossellomorea; species Rossellomorea oryzaecorticis. The sequence goes on from NZ_JBJOSA010000036.1 coordinate 22,947, forward strand.
TATCCGGGATATTCCTTAGAGTAAACACATTTCCTGCATCAGTAAGACCTTCCAAGGAAGGAACGATTGGGCGCGCTCCCGGGGACAGGATTAATTTATCGTAGCTTTCCTCATATGTTTCACCAGTTTTAACTTTTCTCACGATTATCTTCTTTTGATCACGATCAATCTCTCTGACCTCATTGAAATTACGGATATCGAGGTTGAATTTTTTTGCCATCCCTTCTACAGATTGAATTAATAGTGCCTCCCGGCTGGAGATGACCCCACCGATATAATAAGGAAGTCCGCAATTTGCGAAGGAGATGTATTCCCCCTTCTCGATGATAATAATTTCATCTTCTTCACTTAACCGGCGCAATCTAGCTGCAGCTGTGGCCCCTCCGGCAACTCCACCCACGATGACAATTTTTTTCTTCATTATCATTCTCCTCTTTTCCCTTTCTTTTTGTTCAACATTTCACAAATTTAGTTTGAATTCTGCTTACATCTTCATTATATGAAGATAGATAAGAAAAAACAATATACCCATAGGTGTATATTTTGTGACAAATGTTTGCTTGTATTGGGATAAAAATTATCAAGTGCATTAAAAACGAGATTGGGACAAAACTTAAAAGCCAATGTCTAAAGACGAACTTTTTAGAACGGAGTCTAAACAACGCTAATGATTTCCGTGCAAGACTTCGCTTTCCACGGGTAGCCCGTGAGCCTCCCTCACGAAAATGGCAGGTTACTTATAATATCTTTGTTTTTCTCTGGGTTTCTTAAGT
>NZ_JBJOSA010000037.1:0-18469 GCF_045897515.1 Rossellomorea oryzaecorticis
TGAAACCGCCGTATACGGAACCGTACGTACGGTGGTGTGAGAGGTCGGGGGTTAGTCACCCCCTCCTACTCGATTGTGGATAAAAAACTGAATCTTCCCAAAATTATTTCTTTTTGTGTCATTGAAGGATAAAATAAAGATAGAAACCAAAACAAAAGGGGGAATTGAAGTATGAAGATAAACGATTGCACAGCCTTGATATCAGGAGGTGCTTCCGGATTGGGGGAAGCGACTGTTAGGAGGATTGTTGAAAAAGGGGGGAAAGCTTTTATTCTTGACCTCGATGAAGGGAAGGGAATGAAACTTCAGGAGGAAATGGCCGGGAGCGTGGTGTTTCAGAAAGCAGATGTGACCAGTGAAGAAGAGGTTGCCTCAGCGATTCAACGTGCAGTCGATACTTACCAAAGCATCAATATGGTTGTAAACTGTGCGGGGATCGCCCCGCCTTCAAAGGTGGCCGGGAGAAAGGGCGTCCATTCGCTTGCACAGTTTTCTAAAGTGATTGAGATCAATTTAATCGGCACATTCAATGTCTTGCGTCTGGCGGCTCAAAGGATGCAGGAGAATGAAGAAAATGAGCTGGGTGAAAAGGGAGTCATAATAAATACTGCTTCTGTTGCAGCTTTTGATGGACAAATCGGCCAGGCGGCTTACAGTGCATCAAAGGCCGGTGTAGCAGGGATGACGCTTCCCATTGCAAGAGAGCTTGCAAGGGATGGGATCAGGGTGATGACGATTGCTCCGGGCCTCTTCCATACCCCTATGTTCGACTCCTTGCCTGAAGAGGCACGAAACACATTGGGTGAATCAGTCCCTTTTCCCAAAAGGCTCGGAAACCCTTCAGAATACGCACAGCTTGTGGAAGCGATCGTGGAGAATCCGATGCTTAATGGGGAGACGATCAGATTGGATGGAGCCATTCGCATGCAACCCAAATAACCATTTTATCAGCAGGTACTGAATGGAAAGTCATTCAGTTTACATATGCGATTGAAGGGGGAGGAAAACATGAATCACCCATATATGACAGAAGACCATGAGATATTCAGATCATCTCTTCGTAAATTCTTGCAGAAAGAAGCTTATCCTCATTACCAACAGTGGGAGGAGGACAGGCTGGTCCCGAGGTCTTTTTGGAAGCAGATGGGGGACCAGGGGTTTCTATGTCCGGATGTGGATGAAGAATACGGCGGTAGCGGTGTGGATTGGGGCTTCTCTGTCATCATCAATGAAGAATTGGAGCGGGTTGGCTCCGGTTTGATCGGGATAGGACTGCACAATGATATTGTCGTCCCCTATATCAGTGAATATGGTACTGCAGCACAAAAGAAACGATGGCTTCCCTCTTGTACAAGTGGTGATATGATAACGGCAATCGCGATGACTGAACCTGGTGCGGGCTCCGATTTGGCGGGGATCAAAACGACAGCCCGGCTGACAGGTGATCATTACATTGTAAACGGTCAAAAAACTTTTATTACAAACGGTATCCAATCCGACCTTGTTATCATTGCATGTAAAACGGATACCGGAGCTGTCCCCCCTCATAAAGGAATCAGTCTCCTGGCTGTGGAAAGGGATGCAGAGGGTTTTTCCAGGGGGCGGAAGCTTGAGAAAGTCGGACTTCACTGTCAGGATACTGCTGAACTTATTTTTGAAGACTGCATAGTGCCAAAACAAAATCTTATCGGTGAAGAGGGGAAAGGGTTCCACTATCTTATGAAGAAGCTGCAGCAGGAACGACTTGTGGTAGCTATTGCTGCCCAAGTTTCGTCTGAGCATATGTTTGCCCTTACCTTGGATTATATAAAAAGCCGGCAGGCATTTGGCAATTCAATCAGTCAATTTCAGCATATCCAATTCAAAATGGCGGATATGGCTGCCGATATCGAGATGGGAAGAGCTTTTCTGGACGGGCTGATTGCAGAACATATGAGAGGGATTGACGTGAACGCTAAAGTTTCCATGGCAAAATTGAAACTTACTGAAATGTCCAGAAGGATTGCAGCAGAATGCATGCAGCTCCACGGTGGATATGGATATATGGAAGAGTATGAAATTGCAAGAAGATACAGGGATGTTCCGGTTGCCAGTATTTATGCAGGAACAAATGAAATTATGAAGGTGATCATTGCGAAGAATTTAGGCCTTTAAAGGAGGATGTTTATGAGGGAAGCAGTTATTGTTGAGGGAATCAGGTCGGCTGTCGGAAGGAGAAACGGTGCATTAAAGAACATGAGACCGGATGATCTGGCAGGTGAAATCCTTAAAGGGTTAATGAAAAAATCCGGCATTGATCCTAAATATGTGGATGATGTCATTCTCGGTTGTGTCACCCAATCAGGAGAGCAGGCTGGTGACATTGCAAGAGTTGCAGCCTTGATAGCCGGGTTTCCTATCGAGGTGCCCGGCACAACCATCGACCGTCAATGCGGGTCAGGACAGCAATCTGTACATTTTGCTGCACAAGCTATCCTCTCCGGGGATATGGATATCGTCATTGCAGGCGGTGTGGAAAATATGTCGAAAGTGCCCATCGCATCCAACTATGGAAAAGCGGGTTTCAGTGAAAAATTAAAACAACAGCATGAAATCATTCACCAGGGACTATCTGCAGAACGAATAGCAGAAAAATACGCGTTCAGTCGAAAAGAACTCGACCGGTTTGCATACGAAAGTCATCAAAAAGCAATTAACGCCCAAAGTGAAAATCGTTTTAAAGATGAAATCATGCCGATTGAGGTGCAATCCGAGAAAGGAGATACGTTCTTTTTCCATAAAGATGAAGGGCCGAGGCAGGAGACTACAATTGATATCCTTTCAACATTGAAGCCCGCCTTCAAGGAAGACGGGATCATCCATGCTGGCAACTCGAGCCAAATAAGCGACGGAGCGGCAGCACTCCTGCTTATGAGTAAAGAAAAAGCAGATGAACTTGGCGTGAAAGCCAGATTCAAAGTCCACACCCGTGTCGTTACGGGTTCTGATCCCACTTTAATGTTGACCGGCCCCATACCGGCTACTAAGAAAGCTTTGGATAAATCAGGATTAACGTTAAGCGATATTGATGTATTTGAAGTGAATGAAGCATTCGCACCTGTTGCCCTTGCATGGTTGAAAGAGTTGAACGCCGACCCATCGAAGCTGAACCCGAATGGCGGTGCGATCGCCCTGGGTCATCCACTTGGTGCAAGTGGTGCACGCATCATGATTACGCTGATGCATGAGCTCGAAAGGACAGGTGGGCGCTTCGGCCTGCAGACAATGTGCGAAGGGCATGGAATGGCCAATGCCACGATTATTGAACGACTTGACTAATAGATAAGTATAAAATCCCAATTTTAAGAAAAGTGGACCGAATTGAGGTTCGCTTTTTTATTTAGCTGAACGGTCCATTCTTCTCTGAATGGGAAATTATACACATGGAAAGAATGAGACTATGAATAAAAAAATCAACGTAATGAAAAGTTTTTTTATGAAATTTTAGCATGAAAATTTATTTCGTATTATAATAGTTACGGTGAAAAAAGTTTTTTTAGCAAGGAAAGGAAGGATAATATGGCTAAACAACAAATTGGTGTTGTTGGTGTCGGAGTTATGGGGAAAAGCCTTGCTCTGAATTTTGAAAGCAGAGGATACTCAGTCGCCATTTATGATGTTACCGAGGAAAAAGTAAATGAAATCCTCGAAGAACATAGCGATAAACAATTGACAGGTACAAGCAGTGTAGAAGCTTTTACAGAGTCCCTGGAAAAGCCGAGAAAGATCGTAATGATGGTTCCGGCAGGTGAGATAACGGATAAAGCAATCGATTCCCTGCTGCCCCATCTGGATAAAGGAGATATTCTGATGGATGGCGGGAATACGTACTTTGAAGATACGATCCGCCGCAATAAAGCCCTTGATGAAAAAGGGATCAATTTCATCGGAGCGGGAGTTTCAGGCGGAGAGGAAGGAGCGCTTTACGGCCCTGCTATTATGCCAAGCGGACAGAAAGAGGCATATGACCTCTTTGAACCTTTCCTTACCGCCATTTCAGCAAAGTTAAATGGTGAAGCCTGCAGTACATATATCGGGCCGGATGGATCCGGACATTATGTAAAAATGGTTCATAACGGCATAGAATACAGCGATATGCAGCTTATTTGTGAAGCGTATTACTTAATGAAAAATGTTCTTGGCCTGGATGCACAAGAACTGCATGAGATCTTTAAAGAGTGGAATGAAGGAGAACTGGACAGCTACTTGATTGAGATAACGGCTGATATCTTCACCAAAATCGATGAAGAAACGGGTAAACCGCTGGTTGAGGTCATCCTTGACACCGCTGGCCAAAAGGGAACAGGTAAATGGACCAGTATTTCTGCACTGGACCTTGGCGTGCCTCTTTCAATCATTACGGAATCCGTATTCGCCCGCTTTATTTCAGCCATGAAAGAAGAACGGGTGAAGGCAAGCAAGATACTTAAAGGGCCGGAAAACAGCAAATTCAACGGTAACAAGGAAGAATTCATCGAGAAAATCCGAAAAGCCCTTTACCTAAGTAAGATTTGTTCGTATGCCCAAGGCTTTGCACAATTACAGTCAGCATCCAAGGAGTATAATTGGAACCTTAAGCCGGGGGAGATTGCCATGATCTTCAGAGGGGGATGTATCATCCGTGCAGGTTTCCTGCAGGAAATAAAGAAGGCTTATGACCGTGAGCCCGAATTAACAAACCTGCTGCTGGATCCTTATTTCAAGGAGATTGTGGAAAATTACCAGGAAGATGCGCGTGAAGTAGCAGCAACTGCCATTAAATTGGGGATTCCCGTCCCGGGACTCGCCAGTGCGATTGCTTATTTTGACAGCTATCGTGCGGAATCGCTTCCAGCTAATCTGCTGCAGGCTCAGCGAGATTACTTCGGGGCTCATACCTATCAGAGGGTTGATAAGGAAGGCACATTCCATACGGATTGGTTAAAAAAATAGTCCCATGACCATAAAAGCCGCGGTACAATCATGGTTGTACCGCGGCTTCTTTATGTTTATAGAAAAATCCCTGAAATTGTAAAATGGATATTTCCGTCCGTTTACTCTTCGCTTGAAGAATCATCTTTTGTATGGTGTTTCTTTTTTTCTTCCCGCTGTTCTTTCTTTAAGTCTTCAAGCGGGATCGGGTCTACATTTTGTTCACTTTCATGCTGGTCGAGAATGCCTTCTTCGTCTTTGTTCACTTGTTCGGGATGATCATTTGATCTCTTGTTCATGGTTTCATCTCCTTTGTTTTTTAAATCCGCTGTTGATTTCCGTGCAAGACTTCGCTTTCCGCGGGCGGCCGGTGAGCATCCCTTGACAATTGGGGTAACTGTCTAGCTGCAGGGCTTAGAGGCACTTGTCATAAGTCAAACCGGCCAAGAAGGCAAAGAACGCCTTCCAGGCCGATTCGCCTTATGCCACAAACCTCTATTCAAAGCCCTTCCGCTTTTCGGATAGGATTCTTCGTCTTGCACTCCAATCAACAGCTGGAAATACTTTAATAATAAGCTTGAACGGTGTCGTATAATGGTATGATAAACTTTACCCAACTGAATGAAGAAAAAACGTGATAAATAAAAAAGAACAAACCCGCTTTTGGGTTTGTTCTGATAGGATATTATATTTTAACGTCAACTTTGGCGTTTTTCTTCAGGTCTTCTACGTGTTGAACGAGTTTTTCCTGTTTCTTTTGCTGTTCGAGCTGCTGTTTGATTTGCGGCTTGACTTCCTCAAATTTTGGTGCTTTTTGATCTTTGCCTTGCTGGCTAGCGAACTGATCATAGAATTTCTTCATTTCATCTTCAGTCACTTCATCGACTTTTATTTCTTTTTCCACGTAGTTGGTGTATTTGATGTTTTCAGCAACCTGGGTTCTTAATTCTTTCATTGAGAAGCCAGCTTCTTTCATTGCCTTTTCAAATTCTTTTTCGTCCTTGTACTGCTTTTTAACCTGATCAAGCTGTTTGTCTATTTCTTCTTCACTTGCTTTGTACCCTTTCTTGTCAGCTTGCTGCATGAGAAGGGTTTGACCTACAAGACTGTCGATTGTTTGTTTCTTGATTTGTTTGGAAGCTTCTTTAGTGGTTGGGTCTTGTCCCATTTGCTGTAATTGCATTTGAGAGGAAGTAAGAATGTTATTGTAATCCTCACCCTTGAGTTCCTCGTCATTCACGACGGCAACGACCTTGTCTTTGTCCACTTTTTGTTTATCCATTTTCTTTTGCATTTCTTCCATTTGTTTGGCTTGCTCTTGTTGATCCTTGCTTTTTTCTTCGGTTTTTGGTTTATCCTCAGACTGCTTCGCTTTATCTCCATTCCCACAGGCAGCCAAAGCAATCGCCATAATTGTTATCAATAAAGCACTCATTAACTTCTTCATATTATTTTTCTCCTTTCAAAAGAGGGGATTTAAAAAAATCACTTAATGCGCATTTTATATGATTACTTAGTAAAAATAAACCTTTTTGTCTGATTTAATCACTTTGTAACAACCATGAAATACAAGATTTTGTTAGTTTTAACTGGCGCTTAAAGCTTTATTCAGCCGGTCATGAAAAAAAGAGGCTGCTTACGATGGGAGATCCCGTGTAAGCAGCCCGTCAAATATTGGGGACCAAAGAATACTGTCAAACAACCTTCTAATAGGATTATAGGATTTATAAGCAAGTTGCTCAAACGACAAATACTGATGTAATCTGGCTTTACCATACATATTAGCTCTCAATTCTGGGGTGTTCGTGCATTTTTAAAGAAAAAGATAATTATAAGCATATTTGATTTATACCTCATCTAAATTGAAAAAGAGTTCCGATTCCTTCTTGAAAAATCTATTCAATTAAATTATGATGATTAAGAACACAATACTTTGTGTTTTGATTAATTAAAATAACTATATATTGATTAATTCAATGAAATCTGTAAATACGGTGTCTATGAAGACTTAATAGGGAATCTGGTGTAAATCCAGAACTGTCCCCGCAACTGTAAGTGATGACGAACTAAGGAATGTCCACTATCTATATAAGATGGGAAGGCCTTATAGTAGGATGAAGCACGAGTCAGGAGACCTGCCGTATTTATCACGTACGATCTTCTTCGGGAATTGGGAGGATATGCGAGGATAGAATAATAGAGTTTATACATATGTCTGTTATTTCATATCATCGCTATATTCAGGGCCCGTCCAATAGAGGACGGGCCTTTTTATTTTCTCTTACGAAGGCGTATTGTACGGATGGATTAATCAGATACGGGAGGAAAGATTAACATGACTATGATCCAAACAGCAAAAACAACAACAGCCGAGAAACTCTGCCGCAAGCTGCAAGAAGAGTTCCCGCAGCTGGATTTGACAGATTTTCACGAGAAAATAAATGGACTTCTCCAGGTGAAAATGGGACTCTCGGATGATCAACTCTATCATCAATCAATCTTGTCGGCTGTTGAAAGGATATCTGATGAAGCACCGGACTGGACGTATGCGGCTGCTTATCTTTATTTAGAAAAACTCTATCTTGCCAGCAGCCGGTCAAGAGGGCTGGATCCCGCAAAACCTTATCGTTCGTTTTTTGACTTGATTCAAGAGCTTATCGATCAAAAACTATACGACCCCCGCCTGCTGGAGGCGTACAGCCGGGATGAGATCAAGCAGCTGGAGTCATTATTGGATCCCTCGAAAGACAAGCTGTTTACCTATATCGGCATTGTTACCCTTGCAGAGCGTTACTTGACGAAATCTCATGACGGAAGGGTTTACGAACTTCCCCAAGAGAGATTTATGATTATTGCCATGACCCTTTTGATGGATGAGGCTAAAGGAAAGCGGTTTTCACTGATAAAAGAGGCGTATTGGGCACTTTCCAATCTGTATATGACCGTCGCCACACCTACTTTGGCAAATGCGGGTAAAAGTTACGGTCAGCTTTCCAGCTGTTTCATTGATACGGTGGAGGATGATTTGAGAAGTATCTTTGACAGTAACACGGATGTGTCGACTCTCAGTAAAAATGGAGGGGGTCTTGGCATCTACTTAGGGAAAGTCCGCAGCAGGGGCAGTGATATCAAAGGATTTAAAGGTGTGAGCTCGGGAGTCATTCCCTGGATGAAGCAGCTTAACAATACTGCCGTTTCAGTCGATCAGCTCGGTCAGCGCCAGGGAGCGATTGCCGTCTATCTCGATGTGTGGCACAAGGACATTCATTCTTTCCTCGACGTTCGGTTGAACAATGGAGATGAGCGGCAGCGTACACATGATTTGTTTACCGGCGTCTGCCTGCCGGATCTATTTATGGAAGCTGTGGAAAACCGTGACGAATGGCATCTCTTCGACCCCCATGAGGTAAGGAGTGTCATGGGGTTCAGTCTGGAAGACTACTATGATGAAAGAAAAGGGGAAGGGTCTTTCAGGGAGAAGTACATGGAATGTGTGGAGCATTCGGGACTGTCTAAAAGAACAGTTCCTGCAATTGACATTTTTAAGCGGATCATGATTTCCCAGCTGGAAACAGGCACACCTTTCATGTTCTACCGTGATTCCGTTAACCGCCAGAATGCCAATAACCATAAAGGGATGATATACTGCAGCAATCTCTGTACCGAGATCACCCAGAATATGAGCCCTTCTTATATAGAGGAAGAAAGGGTAGAAGACGGAAGGATCATTACATATAAACATCCCGGTGATTATGTTGTATGTAATCTTGCATCCCTTTCACTGGCTAAAGTTGTCAGGGACAATGTGCTGGCAAGAACCATCAAGACAGCCGTAAGGCTCCTTGATAATGTCATCGACCTTAATGAAATCCCGGTGCTGCAAGCACAGTTGACTAACAAGCGTTACAGAGGGATAGGCCTTGGGACGTTTGGCTGGCATCATTTATTAGCCATAAAGGGAATTCGCTGGGAAAGCGATGAAGCAGCGTCTTACTGTGATTCCCTCTATGAAGAGATTGCTTATCACACGATTGAGGCAAGCATCGACCTTGCCAAGGAAAAAGGCGCATATCCTTACTTCCCGGGTTCAGAGTGGGAGAATGGCCTTTATTTTGATAAAAGGGGCTATTGTGATACTCATTGGGACTCATTAAGGAAGAAAGCAGCTGCAACCGGAGTGCGCAACGGGTACCTTATGGCAGTGGCGCCTAACTCGTCCACTTCACTGATCGCCGGATCCACCGCGAGTATAGATCCTTTATTCAGACAGCTCTATTCTGAAGAGAAAAAGGATTATAAAATCCCGGTGACAGCACCGGACCTTTCAGCCGAAACGAAATGGTATTACAAAACGGCTTATTATATTGATCAGCATTGGAGTATAAAACAAAACAGCAAAAGACAGAGGCATATCGACCAGAGTATCTCATTCAATCTCTATGTAAGAAACGACATCAAAGCGAAAGACCTTTTGCTCCTTCATCTTGATGCCTGGAAATCGGGATTGAAGACTACTTATTATGTAAGATCCACATCAGGCTCTGTTCTTGAAGAATGTGAAAGCTGCCACAGTTAAAAAAGGAGGATTTGAAAATGACCATACTGAAAAAAAGAGAACTGCTTGATTCGGAGTCGCCAAATAAATCTACCTCCATCATTAATGGGCGGAGCTCAAATGTCTTAAACTGGGATGATGTGCGATTTTCATGGGCATATCCAAAATATAAAAGAATGCTGGGGAACTTCTGGACTCCCTTTGAAATTAATATGAGCAAGGATATCAATCAATTCGAAACACTCTCACTGAAAGAACAGGATACTTTTCTTAAAGTCATCGGTTTATTGGCGCTCCTTGATAGTGTGCAGACTGACTATGCCGGAAAAGTAGCCGACTTCTTGACGGATTCCAGTTTGAATGCGCTGATGATCATCCTTGCACAGCAGGAAGTCATTCATAATCATTCATACAGTTATGTGCTCTCGAGTATAGTGCCAAAGCAGAAACAGGACGAAGTATTCAATTACTGGAAAACGGAGCCAGTCCTAAAGGAGAGGAACGCGTTCGTTGTGAATGGATATAAGGATTTTGCTAAAGCACCAACTATTGAGAATCTGTTAAAATCGATCATTTATGATGTCATCTTGGAAGGGTTGTTTTTTTACAGCGGGTTTGCGTTCTTTTATAACCTTGCCAGAAATCAAAAAATGGTTGCCACGAGTACGATGATCAATTATATCAATCGTGATGAACAGCTTCATGTCGGCTTGTTCGAAAAGATCTTCAAAGAAATACTGGTGGAATATCCATCTTATCAAACGGGTGAATTGATGGAATTTGGCCGGAAGACATTCTTGAAAGCTGCGAATTTGGAAATCGAATGGGCCCGGGAAATCATCGGGGATGAAATTGACGGGCTGCTGATGACCGAACTTGAGAGCTATATAAAATTCATGGCCAACAAGAGGGCGAAGCAGCTCGGATTTGAACCCCCTTTTGAAGGATATCAGACGAATCCATTAAAGTGGATCATAGCATACCAGGAAGTGGACCTCGGTAAAACGGATTTCTTTGAGCAGAAATCCAGGCAGTATACAAAAACCACCGATGTGAATGGATTTGATGACTTGTAAAGCACGTTAGTAAACTTTTTCCATTCAGCTCTCTCTATTAAGTTTAAGCATCTCTTTAACGGGAATATAGAAACTACAGTAAAGAGAGGAGAGATTTAACAAATGGCAAATCAATCTACAGACAAAATGGAAAACAAAGTAGACAACACATTGTCACGTATGTCAGAAGATAAAAAAGAGGATATTCTATCAAACTTTGACCACTTCAAAGAATACTTAGGCAGTAAAGTGTCACTTGCGGACAAGCTGGGGATGAATGAGGAACAGCAGGCGAAAGCTGCCCAGAAAGTCGGGGATTATCTTGCTGCTCATGAAGAACCTAAAAACAGGGAAGAAAAGCTTCTCTATGAATTGTGGAAAGCAGGCAATGAAGACGAGCAGCATATGCTTTCCCATATGCTTGTGAAACTTGTACATTCCGAATCTTAAACATAAAAAAGGCGCTTCTCAGTTGAAGCGCCTTGATTTATGGGTGAAATATAATGTCCTCGAGAACTCGGGCAGGATGCTTCCAGAATGAATTCAATCCTGAATCATGACCGTTTCATCGAGTTCAATGGCTACATTCCCTTTGACAGCCCGTGAAATCATACAAGACTGCTCTGCTTTAACCGCTAATTTTGTTGCGGCAGCCAGTTCTTTTTCCGTACACCCTTTGGATAGGACAAGTATCGGGCGATGAATGATTTTCTTATAGGTGATGACACCTTTTTCAACCTTCACGATTCCTTCAGATTCCATCGTTAAAGAGGCTTTCGGTATCCTGCTTCTTTCAAGCATCGCTGCCAACGTGATGATATAGCAGGTTGCTGCCGCACCAAGAAGCATCTCATCAGGATTTGTGCCTGTTCCGGGACCATCCATTTCAGGAGGGATGGAGATTTCAGTGTTAAGGGTGGTGGAGGTCAGTGTCCCGACGTCATTTCTCAGGCCCGGCCAATCTGTCTTGATGTAGAAAGAATGAATATTCATTTGACCTTACTCCTTTTTAATCTATTATAAGACAAGGATACTCTACTGCATGGAGATTCAACAAGAAAAACGGACTCCATTTTCATGAGGAGTACGTTATAAGCTGGTCCTGACGTTCCAGAGCTCAGGGAAGAATTGATGATCAAGGACCTTCTTCAGATAACTTACCCCGCTTGAGCCGCCGGTCCCTTTTTTATGGCCTATTATTCGTTCCACTGTTTTCATATGACGGAATCGCCACTGCTGCAGCCAATCTTCCAAGTCGATCAATTTTTCCGCCAGTTCATATAAATCCCAATATTTATCAGTGCTGCGGTATACTTCCGTCCAGGCTGCCAATACAGAATCATTCTCTTTATATGGTTTAGTAAAGTCCCTATGTAAAACATCTTCATTAATAGGGAAGCCTGCTTTTGAAAGAGCGTGTATGGATACATCGTACAACGAAGGGGATTTGTATGCTTCTTGCAGATGTGTTAATAATCCAGGATCTTTTTCATAAATCTTTAGCACATGAGGAGTTTTATACCCCAAGGCAAATTCAATCATCCGATACTGATAGGATTGAAATCCTGAAGCCTGTCCCAAGTCATCCCTGAATTGAATGTATTCAGAAGGGGTGAGGGTCGACAATACATCCCACGCATGGATGATCTGCGACTGTATTTTCGATACGCGGGACAGCATTTTGAATGCTGGAGAAAGTTCACCTGCTTCAATGGATGCGATGCTTGTTTTCAGTTCATGCAGGATCAACTTCATCCATAATTCACTGACCTGATGAATGATAATGAACAGCATTTCATCATGGTGGCCGGATAATCGCTTCTGGCTGGATAGCAATGTGTCCAGGTGCAGGTAATCTCCATAGGTCATGTTATTGATGAAATCGGTATGAACACCTTCATTTCCTACAGAATTCGTTTGTTCTTCCTTCTTTGACACGGTCATCTTCCTTTCGAAATAGCCTTAGTTAGTATGTGGAAGCGCTTACTATTAAAACTTCTAGATAATCAAGAGAAATCCTTTTTTCAGATGTAATTGAAGCAGCTTGGGAAGCTTGCCTCACCGATATTCAAAACACTTACATGATTGAAATCCTGAACTTGGGGAAAATAGTAGTATCCTTTGTGAAGGAGAATAGAATGATGAAGCTATTGCATTACCCAAAAGAGGTGCTGGTACGCTTCTTTAGAGAGCGTTTCTTTGATCAATCAGCCCAGCTGGCTTACTATTTGCTATTATCTATTTTTCCATTTTTAATTTTTGTGTTTTCGTTAATCAGTTATCTGCCTATATCTGAGACGAACGTACTGCTTTTAATCAAGCCGTTCGCACCGGAGAAATCGTATGCTATCATTCAGGACAATATTGAACGGATCCTCTATAATCAGAGGGGTGACGTGTTATCGATTTCGATCCTTTTCACTTTCTGGCTGGCTTCCATGGCCGTCCAGTCCATGGTCCGGTCATTAAATCAGGCGTATAAGATAGAGAGAACGAAACCTTTCCTCGTCGCTTTACTTTACGATTTATTTTTGACGATGGGATTCATGGTTCTAATTGCTTTTTCCCTGGTCGTCCCGGTCGTTGAAGAATACATACGGCATGCCAGGTTTGTAAGCGGAAAGCTTGAAGGGGAATGGAGCGAAGCATGGGTGATCGGAAAATGGGGTTTGAGCTCGATTTTTATGCTTGTCCTTTTCATTTTTCTTTATCTGGTGGTACCCAGCAGGAGAATTTCGTTTTTACATGTACTTCCGGGAGCCCTTTTGGCCACTTTTGGATGGCAGGGGGTATCATGGTTATATGGGACATACGTAAAACTGAACGATTATACTCAATTTTACGGTCAGCTTGGGAGTGTGATCACGTTAGTGGTTTGGTTTTACATTTCGTCCGCAATCTTATTGATTGGCGGACTATTGAATGGCAGTATCGCTGAAAGAAGCGGCATAAATAAATGACCTGGAGATTCCGATCTCCAGGTCATTCCTTTTAGCGCACAGTGTTTTCTTCTCTCATCATGGAAACTAGTTTTTTTGAAATAGCCAGAAGGATCAGTCCCAATATGATTGCAACTGCACCGATAGTAGCGAAGATTTCCAGATAGCCGAGAGTCGCTGTTAAGGATGCAAGTTGTCCGGCCAGCAGGCTTGCCACCCCGATTGCGGCCATCCATACTCCCATCAAGAGGGAAGCGATTTTTACCGGGGCGACCTTGCTTACCAGTGAAAGTCCCACCGGTGACAGGAACAGCTCCCCCAGTGTATGAAATAAATAGGTAAAAATAATGAACATGATATTAGCACGGCTGACGATGTTTTGTTCGTCGGACCCTGTCTGCATGACTGCAGGTATCAGAATCATGAACCCAAGTCCAAGAAGAATCATCCCAAAGCCCATCTTCGTGGTCATGTTCAGGTCCCCGCGTTTTGATTGGGAAAGCCTTAACCATACCCCGGAAAGGATGGGCGCAAGAATGATGATGAACAACGGGTTGACTGACTGAAACCATGCCACCGGAATTGTATAGCCGAAAATCTCCCGGTCGATGAAGTTTTTTGTATAAAGCGTGAATGAACTTCCTGCCTGCTCAAATCCAGCCCAGAAGAAGACGACGAAACATGCGAGTATCAAAATGGCCCTGGTTCGCTGCTTTTCTTTAACAGACAAGGGGGCATCGTGAATTTCGTTCGACTCTTCAGCCAACTGTTTATTCGGTTTCAATCCGATTGATCCAAGATATCTTTTACTTAGCAGGCTGAAGATCAATTGCCCTGTAATCATCCCCAGTGATGAAGCCAGGAATGCCCATTTAAAACCGTAATGCATCGTCCCGTCATTAAGAGGCCTCAAAAACAGGTCTTCAGCAAGGTAACCGGCAATCAACGGGGCAAAGAAAGCGCCCAGGTTTATTCCCATATAAAATATGGTAAATGCAGCATCTTTCCGCTTGTCATGCCTCGGATATATTTCTCCTACAAGGGTCGAGATATTGGGTTTGAAGAAGCCGTTCCCGAGTACCAGCAGTGCGAGCCCAACATATAGCCCAGTCTGCGAGTGGGTGAGGAATATGGTAAAGTCCCCGCAAGCCATTGTAATCCCGCCAATTGTGATGGCTCTCCTTAATCCGATATATCTATCTGTCAGCCAACCGCCCAAAATCGGGGTGAAATAAACCGATCCAGTGTAAATACCGTATATGGACAGAGCCTGAGCGGGCTCGACGCCAAGTCCGCCGCTTACAAATGCCGTTGTCAGATAGAGGACCAGCAATGCCCTCATACCATAATAACTGTATCTTTCCCAAAGTTCCGTAAAGAACAGCAGATATAATCCCTTGGGATGTTTCCTGCCTTGCGGCAAAGAATCAAGCGCTGAAGAATTCATCACAATTCACTCCAATCCTTAAAATACAAAATCCTAAATTATATCGTTTGTCTTTCTCAGTCAAAATATGTTCGGGACGGAACGTTTTTTTATATTCAGGCTCTTTTCGCATTGTTGCTTTACACATAAGAAAATACCGGAACTTGGGTATTTTCGGGTTTTCTGCCCGTCTCTTATTGAAGCTTGATATCGAAAAAAGCACGTCCACAATCTATATACAGGCTGGAAGCCTATTTACGGAAGGCAACAATCTTCTAGAAAACAGACTATATCAATAAGCATTATTTGTAGAAAAGTCAGAAAAGACGGTATAATGGTATAAGGTAAAACCTGTAATAATCAAGGGGGAATCATTTAGTGAGTACATATCCTGATACGAAGAAAACGATCCAATTAATTAAAGAACTGGTTGAAATCCCGAGCCCGTCAGGCAATACGGATAAAATCATGAATTTTGTGGAAGAACATCTTTCCGGCTTGGACATCGAGATGAAAAGGAACCGTAAAGGTGCACTCATCATTACAATCCCGGGAGAAAATACAGAAAGCCACCGCATGCTGACTGCCCACGTTGATGCACTCGGTGCGATGGTAAAGGAAATCAAAACTGACGGCCGGCTCCGTCTTTCAATGATTGGCGGATTCAGGTGGAATGCGGTCGAAGGAGAATACTGCCAGATTGAAACATCGAGCGGTAAGACATACAGCGGGACGATCCTTATGCATCAAACATCCGTCCATGTGTACAAAAATGCAGGAGAAGCAAAACGCGATGAAACGAATATCGAGGTCCGCATCGATGAAAAAGTCCGAAATGCCAATGAAGTAAGGGAGCTGGGCATAGAAGTGGGAGACTTTGTTTCATTTGATCCAAGGGCTGAAATAACAGACAGCGGCTTTATTAAATCACGTCATCTCGATGATAAAGCAAGTGTAGGCATGCTGCTGCAACTGATCAGGCAAATCATGAGTCAGGGAATAACGCTGCCGTATACAACCCATTTCCTTATTTCAAATAATGAAGAAATCGGATATGGGGGGAATTCAAACATTCCTCCGGAAACGATTGAATATCTAGCAGTCGATATGGGGGCAATCGGGGATGGACAATCCACCGATGAATATACAGTGTCGATCTGTGCAAAGGATTCAAGCGGCCCATATCATTATGGATTAAGAAAACATCTCGTGCAGCTGGCAGAGGAAAATGGCATTGATTATAAACTGGATATCTATCCTTACTATGGTTCGGATGCATCTGCTGCGATCAGGGCAGGCTTTGATATCGTGCACGGCCTCATCGGAGCTGGAATCGATGCCTCCCATGCCTATGAGCGCACTCACGAATCATCCATCCTTCACACCGAAAACCTTCTGTGGCACTACGTACAGTCTAAAATGGTCTTTGAATAAATTCGTTACAGGCCAAGCCTTCCTAAAGCATTCATTTGCACAGGAAGGCTTTTTGATTGTGATACTTAAAGAACTCACTAAGCAATAGAACTCTTTCCAGCTGTTTGATTGGAGTGCAAGACGTAGACTCCTGCGGGAAGAGTAGCTTATTAGAAAAGCGGAAGGGCTTCGCTCAGAGGCGGGGGGCATAAGACGAATTGGCCACGAAGGCGTTCTTTGCCTTCTTGGCCGGTTTGGCTTATGACCTGTGCCTCTAAGCCCTGCAGCTAGACATGTGAGACCCCGGAGGCGAAGCCGAGGAGGCTCACAGGCTACCCGCGGAAAGCGAAGTCTTGCACGGAAATCAAACAGCGGTATTAAAGCGGATTTTGTTTTAACCCTGACTACAAAGGGAAGAACTGAAATGGGTGTGAAAATGAACAGCAGTCAATTTAGGAGGTATTTCTCTTATCAAAGTCAGAATGATAAGGTAAAATAAATATAATATTATATTTTGAACAATTGTGAGGGAACAAACAATGAATACATACAACCTTTTAGAGAGCATCAAATTAAAAACTGTATATGGAGAATTGCCGTCAGAAGTCAAAGACATTTATGTCGACTCCAGAAAAGTGACGGCAGGAAGCGTATTTGTCTGCACAAGGGGCTACACCGTAGACGGTCATGATTTTGCCGGGAAAGCAGTGGAAAGCGGAGCAAAACTGATCATCGCCGAAAAGCAGCTTGATATCGATCTGGAAAAAGCTGCACTTGTCGTGGTGAAAGATTCCTTCAAGGCTTTGGCGCACATAGCGAATAAATACTATGATTATCCTTCGAAAAAATTAAATGTCTTTGGGGTAACCGGTACAAACGGGAAAACGACTGTTACGAATCTGATTTACTCAATCTTGAAGAGGGATCATCAAAAGGCGGCACTATCCGGAACGATCGGGTTTAATTTGGACGGTGAATTATTGCCCAGCGAGAATACGACATGCGACAATCTCACGAACCAACAAATGTTGGACACGGCAGCCGGAAAGGATATCCAGAACTTCATTCTTGAAGTTTCCTCGCACGGGTTAAGTCTTGGGAGATTATGGGGGATAGACTTTGATATTGTAGCATTTACGAACCTGAGCCATGACCATCTCGATTACCATGAAACAATGGAGCATTACGGTTATGCGAAAGGTTTATTATTTTCACAGCTGGGCAACGACATTGAGAACCCTAAACATGTGGTATTAAATGCCGACGATGAATGGTTTGAGCGATACAGCTATATGACGCCTCATGAAGTGATAAGTTACGGCCTGGAAGCAAACGCAGATTTCAGGGCAGAGGGCATCACGTATGATAACGACAAGACAACCTTTACACTGCATTCCCCTGATGGTTCTTTTGATGTGGAAATGAAGCTTCTTGGTAAATTCAATGTCTATAATATCCTTACGGCAATGGCTTGTCTGTATGCCCATGGAATGGAAGTAGAAAAATTGGTCGGCATCATCAGGGAATTGCCGCCTGTAAGCGGAAGAATGGAAAAAGTGGAGGTGGAAGCACCGTTATCGGTATATATCGATTATGCACACACCCCTGATGCAATTGAGAAAGCGATTGAATCAGTGCTCCCATTCAAGCAGAATAAAATCATTTTCCTCGTGGGTACGGGAGGGAACCGCGATAAGTCCAAACGGCCTACGATGGCAGAGAAAGCTTCGATGGCAGACTATGTCATCCTGACCACGGATGATCCACGCTACGAAGAATACGATAGTATTCTGGGAGATCTGGAAAAAGGAATGCAGCATGACCAATATGCCTTGATTGGTGATCGGGCGGAAGCCGTCAAGCATGCAATAGAAGTAAGTGAACCGGGGGATATCATCATCTTCGCAGGTAAAGGACACGAGGATTATCAAATTGTTGAGAACACAAAATATCCTCACAGTGATAAAAATATCGCAATCGGGCAAAGCAAAATAAAATACGCATCGGCACATTAAGTCTGAATAATAAAAGGAACCAGCTTTTGGTTCCTTTTATTTGTGTGTGCCAGGCATGCGCACAATCTACAGGGTTCAAGTCCCGAGCCGTGAAGGCAGTAGTAACGGTTAGCTGA
>NZ_JBJOSA010000038.1:0-9684 GCF_045897515.1 Rossellomorea oryzaecorticis
CACGGAAGTTAAGCTCTTCAGCGCCGATGGTAGTTGGGGGATCTCCCCCTGTGAGAGTAGGACATCGCCAGGCAAATGTGAAAAAACAGCTCAAGTTTTGGGCTGTTTTTTTGTGGTTTTATTGGTTTTTATATGTTTTTTGGTGAAAATGGGGGTGGAGGAGGTTCGTTTGGAGTTGAAAACGCTGTGATAATGGGGCAGAGCACCGATATATTATCAAAAACGACGGGTTTATTATCAAAAATCCCATTATATTATCAAAACCGTATTTCGCCCCTAACCAATTGCCATCACTCCCAAAGATCACACCAACACACCAACAGGCCCACCACCTTCGACCTTTAACCAATCCCGAACCACAATACCACCCATTAACCCACCACACCCCTAAAACATACACTATCCCAGGCAGCATCAAACACCCATCACAATCTCAAACAACATCCATTTTATACGTTTAAAAGTTTTCCAAAACAGGAAAACTTCTAAGAGTGAGTTCTCAATTGCAAAGTTCGGGGCTCGATTGTATAATTATAGTCAAATATAGTCAAAGTCAAAATGAGGAGGAGGTCTGATGAGGAACATTTCCGACATCATTGAAAGTTATTTAAAGAATGTTTTGGATCTCAGTGAAAGTGAAATAGTCGAAATAAAAAGAAGCGAAATTGCGGATAAGTTTCAATGTGTTCCTTCTCAAATTAATTATGTGATCAATACCCGTTTCACAATCGAGAGAGGGTATGTGGTTGAGAGTAAAAGGGGCGGAGGGGGCTATATCCGGATTATGAAGGTAAAGGCCCATGATCAGGTCCATCTTATAGATCAGCTTGTATCACTGGTGACGAAAGCGGTCAGTCAAACTACGGCAGCAGATATTATTTTCAGACTGGTAGAGGAAGATATCATTTCTGCGCGGGAAGCCAAGATCATGCTGAGCGTAATGGATCGTTCCGTGATCATGGTTGAATTGCCTGAAAGGGATATACTGCGCGGCAGAATGTTAAAGGCTATGCTTGATAGCTTGAAGTATGAGTAAGGTTGAGAGGTGAGTTGGATGATATGTCAAGAATGCAATGAGAGGCCGGCCACTCTTCATTTTACAAAAGTGGTGAACGGGGAAAAGACGGAAGTGCATTTGTGTGAACACTGTGCCCAGGACAAGGGAGATCAGTTTATGTTTGATTCTTCACCTGGATTTTCAGTTAACAACTTATTGGCCGGACTCCTTAATATATCACCTGCCTTAAAGCAGGCGAAAACTTCAGAGGTTCCTCAGCAAGAGGTTTTACAATGTGAAAAATGCAAGATGACGTTTCAGCAGTTCGTCAAAGTGGGGCGGTTTGGATGTGCTCACTGTTACGAGACCTTCAAATCCCAGCTTGATCCCATTTTAAAAAGAGTGCACAGCGGCAATGTCGAACATCACGGGAAAGTTCCCGAACGAATGGGCGGGTCCATCCATATAAAGAAAAAGATTCTGGAATTGAGGACAGATTTACAGAACTCGATCGAAAATGAGGAGTTTGAGAAAGCGGCCGAAATCAGAGATGAAATCCGCTCCCTTGAAAAAGAGGTTAAAAAAGAGGGAGGGGATGCGCAATGAGTCTTGAGAGATTCTTAAGTAATGCCGTCAGCTCTTGGATGAATGATGAAGGTCCGAATTCGGATATCGTACTCAGCTCCCGGGTCCGACTGGCCCGCAATTTTACCGATTTCCGTTTCTCAACGCTGTATTCAGCGGAAGAAGCGAAAGAAATTGTGAGCACGGTGAGGGGTAAAGTCCCTCATTACCCAAAAGCTTTAGGTCAATTAGAATTTCTGGCCACGAATGAGATTCAACCTCTTCAAAAAAGGGTATTGATGGAGAAACACCTCATTAGTCCGAATTTAGCGGAAAACGAGAATGAAGGTGCAGTTCTTTTATCAAATGAAGAAGATGTAAGCATTATGATAAACGAAGAAGACCATATTCGAATACAGTGTCTATATCCGGGATTGCAGCTGAAAGAAGCGTTGAACCGGGCAAATAAAATCGACGATTGGTTTGAAAGTGAATTCGATTATGCGTTTGATGAGAAACACGGATACTTAACGACGTGCCCGACGAATGTTGGCACGGGCCTCAGGGCCTCTGTCATGATGCACCTTCCCGGGCTTGTACTGACCCAGCAGTTGAACCGCATCATTCCTGCCATCAACCAGCTCGGGCTGGTGGTGAGAGGTATTTACGGTGAAGGAAGTGAAGCCCTCGGAAACATCTTTCAAATTTCGAATCAGATCACGTTAGGAAAATCTGAAGAGGATATTGTGGAAGACTTATTAAGCGTCGTAAGGCAGATCATCGAAAAAGAAGAGTCCGCACGGGAAGCATTAGTCAAGACATCAAACATACAATTAGAAGACAGAGTGTTCCGGTCTCTCGGGGTGCTCGAACACAGCCGCATCATCGAGTCCAAGGAAGCAGCGAAATGTTTATCCGATGTAAGACTTGGAATCGATTTAGGATACATCAAAAACATATCCAAGAATATATTGAATGAACTAATGATTTTGACTCAGCCGGGGTTCCTTCAGCAATACTCGGGAGGGCCCCTCAGACCGAATGAACGAGACATAAGAAGGTCTTCTTTGATACGAGAGCGAATTAAATTAGATAAAGACGCATGTGAGGAGGAAGAATAATATGATGTTTGGTCGATTTACAGAAAGAGCACAAAAGGTATTGGCACTGGCTCAAGAAGAAGCAATCCGCTTGGCGCACAGTAATATTGGCACTGAACATATTTTATTGGGACTTGTCCGTGAAGGCGAAGGTATTGCAGCAAAAGCTTTGACTGCACTGGGACTAAGCCCGGAAAAAATCCAGAAGGAAGTAGAAGGCCTCATCGGGAAAGGCACCGAGAAGTCCCAGACGATCCACTATACACCGAGAGCGAAGAAGGTCATCGAACTGTCGATGGATGAAGCGCGCAAGCTTGGCCACTCATATGTAGGTACGGAACATATTTTACTCGGTTTGATCCGTGAAGGTGAAGGCGTGGCAGCGAGAGTACTTGGAAACCTCGGCGTCAGCTTGAATAAGGCAAGGCAGCAGGTGCTTCAGCTTCTTGGCAGTAATGATTCGAACAATCATCAGGGAGGCGGCAGCACCAATGCGAACACCCCGACGCTAGACAGCCTGGCCCGTGATTTGACTGCAATTGCCCGTGAAGGAAGCCTTGATCCCGTTATCGGGCGAAGCAAGGAAATCCAGCGTGTCATCGAGGTATTGAGCCGACGCACGAAAAACAACCCGGTACTGATCGGGGAGCCCGGCGTAGGTAAAACGGCGATTGCAGAAGGGCTTGCCCAGCAGATCATCGCCAACGAAGTTCCGGAGATCCTCCGTGACAAGCGCGTTATGACGCTCGATATGGGAACGGTTGTTGCGGGTACGAAATACCGCGGAGAGTTTGAAGACCGCCTGAAGAAAGTGATGGATGAAATCCGTCAGGCAGGAAACATCATCCTGTTCATCGATGAGCTTCATACCTTGATCGGTGCCGGCGGGGCAGAGGGAGCGATCGATGCATCCAATATCCTTAAACCGTCACTTGCACGCGGTGAACTTCAATGTATCGGCGCGACTACGCTTGATGAGTACCGCAAGTATATTGAAAAGGATGCAGCCCTCGAACGCCGCTTCCAGCCTATCCAGGTGAATGAGCCGACAGCAGAGGAGTCCATCCAGATCTTGAAGGGTCTCCGTGACCGCTATGAAGCCCACCACCGTGTATCGATCACGGATCATGCAATTGAGGCTGCGGTCAAATTATCAGACCGTTACATTTCAGACCGGTTCCTGCCGGATAAAGCGATTGATTTAATAGATGAAGCAGGCTCTAAAGTCCGCCTTCGTTCTTATACAACACCTCCGAATCTGAAGGAGCTTGAATCAAAGCTTGAAGAGATCCGCAAAGAAAAAGATGCTGCGGTTCAAAGCCAGGAGTTTGAAAAAGCCGCGTCACTCCGGGATACAGAGCAGAAGCTTCGCGAAGAGCTGGAAGAGACCAAGAATACGTGGAAAGAAAAGCAGGGACAGGAAAATACAGAGGTGACCGTCGAAGATATCGCGACAGTCGTATCAAACTGGACGGGAGTTCCTGTATCCAAACTTGCGCAGACAGAAACGGACCGTCTGTTGAAGCTCGAAGAAATTCTTCATTCAAGGGTGATCGGCCAGTCTGAAGCGGTAGTGGCCGTTTCAAAAGCTGTACGCCGTGCCCGCGCAGGACTGAAGGACCCTAAGCGTCCGATCGGTTCCTTCATATTCCTCGGGCCTACCGGTGTAGGGAAGACCGAGCTTGCCCGCGCGCTCGCAGAGTCCATGTTCGGTGATGAGGAAGCGATGATCCGGATTGACATGTCCGAGTACATGGAAAAGCATTCGACTTCAAGACTCGTCGGGTCTCCTCCAGGCTACGTGGGGTACGATGAAGGCGGACAGCTGACGGAAAAAGTGCGCCGCAAGCCTTACTCCGTCATCCTGCTGGATGAGATTGAAAAAGCTCACCCGGATGTCTTCAATATCCTGCTTCAAGTACTTGAAGACGGGCGATTGACTGACTCGAAAGGCAGAACGGTCGACTTCAGGAATACTGTGCTCATCATGACATCGAACGTCGGTGCACAGTCGCTGAAGAGCAATAAGTATGTCGGCTTCAACATCCAGGATGGAAAAGAAGATTACAAAGATATGAAAGGGAAGGTCATAGAAGAGCTTAAGAGAGCATTCCGTCCCGAGTTCCTTAACCGTATCGATGAAATCATCGTCTTCCACTCTTTAGAGAAAGATCATTTAAAAGAAATCGTCACGCTGATGTCCGATCAGCTAACAAAACGCCTTAAGGAACAGGATATCCATATCGAGCTGTCATCCGCTGCAAAAGAAAAGATTGCGGATGAAGGATTCGATCCTGAATACGGGGCCAGGCCGCTGCGCCGTGCGATTCAAAAGCACGTCGAAGATAAGCTGTCAGAAGAGCTTCTCAGAGGAAAAGTCCTGACAGGCCAAAATATCCTGATCGACGTTGAAGATAAAGAATTCGTCGTAAAAGTAAAAGAAGAAGCAAATACCACTACCTGATCACCTGGTGAAAAGAGGTACACGTACAAGAAAGGCGTGTACCTCTTTTTTGATAATTTATTATTGATGATTTGTTGGGATTTTTCAATCTGCTCCAGCGGTTGATTGGAAGTGCAAGACTGGAAATCTTTCATACATACACCCGAAGGGCTTTTCATTGAAAGGATTACACAAAATCGTTACAATCAATCCAATAGGATTGGTATGAATCGACGTTCGTTAAAATAGAGTAGAAGAGGAGAAGACTGATTTGGCAAAGAAAAAGACGAAATTTGTATGTTCATCGTGCGGATACGAATCTCCTAAATGGATGGGGAAATGTCCAGGGTGCGGTGAGTGGAATACGATGGTAGAAGAGGTGGCCATCACCGGGAAACAGCCCAGGGCTGCTTTTATGCACAGCGAGAAAACGGGACCTTCGAAGGCTGAGAAACTATCATCCATCGAAACCAGACAGGAGCCGCGGGTACTGACCGAATCCCGGGAATTGAACCGGGTCCTCGGCGGCGGTGTTGTACCTGGCTCGCTGGTTTTAATAGGGGGAGATCCGGGTATAGGGAAATCTACTTTACTGCTTCAGGTTTCCTCGCAGCTGGCACAGCAAAATCAGAAAGTCTTGTATATTTCAGGGGAAGAATCGATCAAGCAGACAAAACTGCGAGCTGATCGATTGAATATAAAGGGCGACGAACTATATATTTATGCAGAAACCAATTTGGAATCCATCCACCAGACGATCGAGCATCTGGAGCCTGATTTTGTGATCATCGACTCCATACAGACGATTTATCATCCTGAAGTGACATCCGCCCCGGGCAGCGTTTCCCAGGTTCGTGAATGTACGGCGGATTTGATGAGAATCGGAAAAACGAAAGGCATTGCGATCTTCATTGTGGGGCATGTTACTAAAGAAGGTTCGATCGCAGGACCGAGACTGCTCGAACATATGGTTGATACGGTTCTTTATTTTGAAGGAGAGCGCCATCATTCCTATCGTATTTTAAGAGCGGTGAAAAACCGTTTTGGATCGACGAATGAGATGGGTATATTCGAAATGAAAGAATTGGGGCTTGAAGAGGTGGCCAATCCTTCTGAGATATTCCTTGAGGAGCGTTCTGAAGGAGCGACAGGATCCACCGTCGTCGCTTCGATGGAAGGGACGCGGCCTGTGCTTGTTGAAATCCAGGCGCTGGTCACGCCGACAAGTTTCAATAATCCGCGCCGTATGGCGACCGGGATCGAGCACAGCCGGGTTTCCTTGATCATGGCTGTATTGGAGAAGCGTGTGGGAATGCTCTTGCAGCAGCAGGATGCCTATCTCAAAGTGGCCGGCGGGGTGAAGCTTGACGAACCGGCAATCGACTTGGCGGTGGCTGCGAGCATCGCTTCCAGTTTCCGGGATAAAGCTTCCAACCCCCATGACTGCATCATCGGGGAAGTAGGGCTTACCGGTGAGATCAGGAGAGTTTCGAGAATTGAACAACGGGTCCAGGAAGCAGCCAAATTAGGGTTCAAACGTGTGATCGTACCCCAAAATAATTTGAGCGGATGGCACCCGCCTTCTGATATCAATGTAGTGGGAGTAGCCACGATAAATGAGGCATTGTCCCTTATTTTAGGAGGATAAAGAGGTATGGAAGAGAAAAAAACCGAGAAATCGATTTCTGATATATTGCAGTTTGTCGCGCCCGGTGCGCCGATCAGAGAGGGTATAGATAATGTACTTCGGGCAAAAACGGGAGGGCTGATCGTTGTCGGTTATAATGACAAAGTCAGATCTGTGGTCGATGGCGGATTTCATATTAACAGCCCTTTTTCCCCGAGCTATTTGTATGAACTTGCAAAGATGGACGGCGCGATCATTTTAAATGATGCCGGTACGAAGATTCTGTATGCCAATGCCCAGCTGGCTCCTGATGTGTACGTGCCTTCCACTGAAACCGGAATGAGGCACCGGACGGCGGAGAGGGTTGCGAGGCAGACAAATGCCCTCGTGATTGCCATTTCACAGAGACGCAATGTCATTACGCTTTATCAGGGTGGTTTCCGATATGCGCTCAAGGATATTTCGGTTATTTTAACAAAGGCAAATCAGGCCATTCAGACATTGGAAAAGTACAAAGTCGTACTTGATCAGAGTATTTCAAATCTGTCTGTCCTGGAGTTTGAAGAGCTTGTCACCTATGGCGACCTTCTTCAGGTACTTCACCGATTTGAGATGGTTCTGCGCATCAAGAATGAACTGCTGACGTACCTGAGTGAGCTTGGGACGGAAGGAAGGCTGATCCGCCTGCAGATGAATGAGCTGCTTGCGGACATCGAAGAGGAAGCGATGCTCATCATCAGGGATTATGCACATAACCGGGACATCAAGCCATTTGAAGTGCTGTATAAATTCCAGGAACTTGTACACTCTGAGGTACTTGATGATAATGTCCTCCTAAAACTTCTCGGCCACCATGGCTATGTGCATCACGATGATGCCATCTGCCCGCGGGGATACCGCGTGCTGAATAAGATTCCCCGTCTTCCGATTGTCATCATTGAAAACCTGATCACGGAATTCGAGTCACTGCCGAAAGTGTGCAGTGCTTCAGTGGATGACCTGGACGAAGTGGAAGGAATCGGGGAAGTAAGGGCAAGAAAAATCAAAGAAGGTCTCAAACTCATAAAAGAACAGACGTTCGCAGACCGTCAATTGTAAAAGCTAGTCATAAAGGCCCTGTTATGATACAATGGTATCTTTTTCAAAAAATTGACAGTCAGACCCGGACATGTTAGCCTTTTTTTAAGACCCTCATTAGAATTGGGTCCACTGTATCAAAATATTTCTTTTGGGTTAAATTCACGAAGTTTTCCTATTTCGGACGTTTTAAAAATAGTAAATTGTTTATAATGAGTAGGAGGAGGTGAGGGAATGTTAAAGAATATCGTGAAAGCATGCTTCCTTATCGTAGGCGGGACACTTGGGATCTTTCTTCTTCCCGAATTGTTAACCGTACTAAATTTATCTGACATTCCTTTGTTAAATAACCCTTATATGACTGCCATATTTGGTGCCATTATCTTTTATATTCTTACGTTTTGGGCGGTCGAGTACGTAGTCAATTTCGTTAAGTGGTTTGAAGATAGTCTTGTAAAGGCGCCTGTAACTGATTTATTATTCGGAAGCCTCGGCTTGATTATCGGACTTTTTGTAGCTTATTTATTTGGTATTCCTTTTAACCAGATGGAAATTCCGATCGTGAACACGGTCGTTCCCATTCTATTAACTTTGATTCTTGGTTATCTGGGATTCCAGGTTGGCTTTAAAAAGAGAGATGAACTGATGAACCTGTTTCCGGCTGCCGGCAAAGGCAGGAAAAAGGGGTCTGAGGAAGACCTTGAAGAAAACGGGGTTAAAACACTTAAGATTTTAGATACAAGCGTAATCATCGACGGACGTATCGCGGATATCTGTCAGACCGGATTCCTTGAAGGAATCGTTGTCATTCCTCAATTTGTCTTGGAAGAGCTTCAGCATATTGCCGATTCATCGGATGTGTTAAAACGAAACCGTGGACGAAGAGGACTTGATATCTTAAACCGTATCCAGAAAGAACTGCCGGTCGAGGTTCAGATTTACGAAGGAGATTTTGAAGAAATCCAGGAAGTTGATTCGAAGCTTGTGAAACTGGCAAAGCTTACGAACGGCATCGTCGTGACGAATGACTTCAACCTGAATAAAGTCTGCGATCTTCAAAGTGTACAAGTATTGAATATCAATGATCTTGCAAATGCCGTGAAGCCTGTTGTCCTCCCTGGAGAGGAATTGAAGGTCCAGGTGATAAAAGACGGTAAGGAACATAATCAAGGTATCGCATACTTGGACGACGGAACGATGATCGTCGTCGAAGAAGGCCGCAACTACATCGGCAAATACATCGACGTCCTTGTAACAAGCGTCCTGCAAACATCCGCAGGCCGAATGATCTTCGCCAAACCCAAACAACTCGAAAAAGCACTCTAACAAATAAAAGTGAAAGCGGCTTGCCGTCCAAGCTGAACAATATCAATAAACCAAGTCAGTCTGAAAGGTCTCCAAATCTTTCAGGCTGGCTTATTTTATAACTTTTATTGACGGAGTTCACTGGAAGAAATTATACATATTGAATAGCGGAAGTGTATCAGGCCATACCCAGCGGTTGATCGGAGTGCAGGGCTTTAATTCCGCGGGCAGCCAGGTTAGTCTTCGGTAGTTAGCCAATTGGTGGTTTGATATGCTTTGTCCATTTGTTAATTCAGAGTGGATTGGAGCGGAAGGCACTTGACTCCGACGGGATTTAGAGGAAAGGTCGAGACTTGTCCAGCTCCGGCGGCTAGAGGCTCGAGGTCATAAGTCAAACAAGCCAAAAAGGCAAAGAGCGCCTTTCCGACTTGTTCGCCTTATGCTTGTCGCCTCTGTACGAGCCGCCTGCGCATTTCTTCTCACAGGAGCGCAGCGACGAGGAGCATTCCTGTTATAAAGTAAATTGCGTTTATATTGAAGTTTTTGCGATGTGCATAAAAAAAGCCCCCTT
>NZ_JBJOSA010000039.1:0-7913 GCF_045897515.1 Rossellomorea oryzaecorticis
TGGGAGGGTCCACCACCATGTCGCTTGTGGAGATCCAAAGGTGCGATTATATTAGTTGGTACCTTTTATTGGAAATAACCCTTTCCGGTCTATTGAAATGCCGCGTGTGTTTCCAGATATATTTAAATTTGGGTATATATGTTTGACTATGGTGTGTCTCTTCTTTTGAACACTTAAGAAACCCGGAGAAAAACAAAGATATTTTAAGTAACCTCCCATTATCGTGAGGGAGGCTCACGGGCTGCCCGCGGAAAGCGGAGTCTTGCACGGAAATCATAAGCGGAATTAAGAAGCTGAACAAAATTAGATTTTTTTGTTGACATCCGGTGTAAAACAAATTAGTATAATAAACAATAATTCAATGAGCGAACGGCTTCGACGAAGAGGAGTACCTTTTGCAGACACTTAAGAGAGCTGGTGGGTGGTGCGAACCAGTGTGGATGCGTCAGGGAATGGACTTCCGAGCCTCCAAACCGAAATCCTTTAGGGAGAGTAGGCTTTGGCGAATGTCTTATCGTTACAAAAGACACGCATTCAAGCCGGCCGGCTTCGATGCGGATGAGTGGACTGCGAGAAGCAGTCAACAAAGGTGGCACCACGGGTATCCCGTCCTTTTTATAAGGATAGGGATGCCCTTTTTTTATTTTCAAAAACTTAATCGTGTAAATCGCAGAATAAGAGTAGTAAGCTTAAGTGATGCTTTACAGAGAGCCCGGGAAAGGTGAGACCCTGGCAGGATAGCTTAAGATGAATGGACTTATGAGAGATGACTTGAACAATGCAGTAGGGTCATACGGGTTTCCTCCGTTAGAAGGATAGAATATAGGGTTTCATGACCCCGTATTTGAAAAGAAGAGGGAGTAAGTTTCTTACTCCAACCTGAGGTGGCACCGCGGTCAGCATCGTCCTCTATAAGCACAATACTATTGTGCTTATAGGGGACTTTTTTATTTGTCCAGCTTCAGCGCCAAGCCCCTCGAGACGTTTAGGTCTGCCCATTGAAGTCAAAGATCGACTTCACCGGTCAGCCCAGAAGCGTTTGTCGGGGCTGAACAAGGCGCTTACGCTTTTCTATTTTGAATGGAGGAATGGCATGTGAACCAGCAGAGAGAAATACATTATGCAGCGAGGGAATTGAACGGCGACTTGTATACACCGATTTCGCTTTTTCAATCATTGAAGGGATCCAAGAAATTTCTTCTTGAGAGCTCACTGAAGCATGAACAGTCAGGCAGATATTCCTTCGTTGGTTGTGATCCCTATCTTGAATGTAAAGCGGCCGGAAGCCGGGTGGAGATCTTAAAACACCGAACAGGAGAAAGGGAAGAGAGGGAAGGCGATCCAATTAAAATCATCCAGGATTTGATTCCGCATGTTGAGCAAATGGACCTTGACCTCCCATTCACCGGGGGAGCGGTCGGATATCTAGGATATGATGTGATCCGCCAATACGAAAAGATCGGATCCGTTCCAGAGGATGAACTGGATATGCCCGATATCCATCTGATGTTTTATGAAAAGGTCATCGTGTTTGATCATGCAGAGCAGAAAATGGTTGTGGTGGTTCAGGATGAGTCCGAAGAGAAGCTTGAGGAGAAGTTGACTCAAGTGGAGAAGGAAATAACGAATGTCTTTCTTGATGTCCATGGTGTTGAGTTAAACGGAGTGACATTTGAATCCCAGATTTCAGAAGAGGATTATATCCAGCAAGTGAAAGCCGCAAAGGAACATATCAGGAAGGGAGACATCTTCCAGGTTGTCCTGTCTCAGAGGATGCGGGCAGCTTTTAAGGGGGATTCCTTCACTTTTTACCGGCGTCTGAGACAATCCAATCCATCTCCATACATGTTTTATATTGATTTTGGGGAGTACGTTGTACTGGGGGCTTCGCCGGAGAGCCTGGTAAAGGTGCAGGGCAGAAAGATCACAACGAACCCGATTGCAGGAACAAGGAGGCGGGGGGAAAACGTTGATGAAGATCTGCGTTTGGAGCATGAATTGTCTGCGGATGAAAAAGAAATAGCGGAGCACAGGATGCTGGTCGACCTGGGGAGGAACGACTTGGGAAAAGTGTGTAAGGCGGGATCCATCATGCTCACGAAGTATATGCTGGTCGAGCGTTACAAGTATGTAATGCACCTTGTATCGGAAGTCAAAGGGATTCTGAAAGATGGCATCACACCTCTGGAAGCACTGGTAAGCTGTCTGCCCGCGGGGACGGTGAGTGGAGCACCAAAAATAAGTGCAATGCAAATCATCAATGAGCTCGAAGGCAGGAAAAGAGGGGTGTATTCAGGCGCGATCGGCTATCTCGGAGTCAACGGAAACCTGGACTTCGCACTGGCCATCAGGACGCTCGTTTTGAAGGATCACACAGCTTATGTCCAGGCAGGTGCAGGCATTGTATATGACTCAGACCCCAAAAGTGAATACGAGGAAACGATGAATAAAGCAAAATCTTTATTGGAGGTGGGAAAATGATCCTGCTCATCGACAATTACGATTCCTTCACATATAACTTGTATCAATATTTACTGGAGCTGGGTGAGGATGTCCTGATAAAAAGAAACGATGAAATCACCTTAGAGGGAATACAGGAATTAAAGCCGGAGGGAATCATTTTATCTCCAGGACCCGGAACACCTGTAGATGCGGGCATCTGCATCGAAATTATACAGAATCTTCACGCTAGTGCGCCGATTCTCGGGGTATGTCTGGGTCATCAGGCAATAGCTGCTGCATTCGGCGCGAAAGTGGTGATTGCAGAAAGGATCATGCATGGAAAGACATCACTGATCAGACATGACGGTGATGGGGTGTTCCAATATCTGTCCCAGCCGCTCACCGTGATGAGGTACCACTCGCTGGTCGTCGAAAAGGAATCCCTTCCGCAGCAGTTCGAGGTCACCGCATCCTCTATGGATGACAACCAGATCATGGCGATCAAGCACAGACGATATCCTCTGTTCGGTGTTCAATTTCATCCGGAATCAATCGGAACCGAGACAGGGAAAAAAATACTCAGTAACTTTTTAGAAGAGATGAGAAAGGGGAATAACCGTGAAAGAGTTTCTGCAAAAGCTATCTAACGGACATTCTTTAGAAAAAGATGAGATGAGAAGAGCAGCACACCAGCTATTCAATGAGGAAACGACTGATAGTCAGATTGCATGTTTCCTGACACTCCTGAAAATGAAAGGTGAATCGGTTGAAGAGATCACCGGGCTTGTCGAAGTGCTGAGAGAAAAAGCACTGCCAGTTAAAAGCAGCATGAGCGGCGTCCTTGATAACTGCGGGACGGGAGGGGACGGTTCCCACAGCTTCAACATAAGCACGACGAGTGCGTTTGTGCTGGCCGGGGCAGGGATAAAGGTTGCCAAGCATGGAAACAGGAGTATTTCAAGCAGAACCGGAAGTGCCGATGTGCTTGAGCATTTAGGTGTATCGCTCGACTTCAGGGCGGATGAAATCAATGATCTCCTTAGCGAATGCAATATTGCGTTTCTTTTCGCCCCTCATATCCATTCAGGGCTTAAGAAGATCATGAAGGTCAGGAAAGAACTGAAAATACCAACGATCTTCAATTTAATCGGCCCGTTGACAAACCCTGTTGAGCTGGAGACTCAATTGATCGGGGTGTACAGGAGAGATCGATTGGAGACGATGGCAAGGGTGCTTCATGAACTTGGCAGGAAGAGGGCAATCGTATTAAACGGAGCGGACTACATGGATGAAGCTTCCCTTGCAGGTGAGAATCATCTTGTCCTCCTTGAAAATGGCAGGATCACGTCCTTTACGCTGACAGCTGAAGATGTTGGCCTGCCTCATTATCCGAACAGCATGATCAAGGGAGCGGGATCTTCCGAGAATGCCGCAATCCTTCGCGATGTACTGGAAGGAAAAGAAGGGGCCCATCTGGATACCGTGTTATTCAATACAGGGATTGCTCTTTATGCCCACGGCAGTGTGTCAAGTGTTGCCGAAGGCGTCAAGGCAGCGCGGGACAGCATTGTTTCAGGTAAAGCTAAAAGAGCCCTTCAGGCCCTCGTGGAGTACAGTCAATCGAAAAGGAAGCAGGTGATCTAAGTGGCTGACATACTTGAGAGAATAATAGAAAAGAAAGCGGAAGAAATCAAAACCCTCAAACAATCAGGATTCAAATCATACCACAATGCAAATATACGTAAAGTTCATAAGTTATATGATTCATTGTTCAAGGCAGAAAAGCTTGGGGTGATTGCGGAAATTAAGCGGGCCTCGCCTTCGAAGGGGGATATCAGGACAGAGGTGGATCCCCCTGTGCAGGCAAAAGAATATGAAAGGGCAGGAGCAGCTGCCATTTCCGTCTTGACCGATACTCATTTCTTTAAAGGAGAGATGGAAGACCTGGCAAGGGTCAGGGAGGAAGTGTCAATCCCGATACTCTGTAAGGATTTCATTCTTGATCCCATCCAGATTGACCGTGCAAGGGATGCCGGTGCGACTATCATCCTCCTGATTGTGGCTGCTCTTGAACACCCGCTTCTCAGTTCCCTTTTTCACTACGCCGAAAGCCAGGGGCTCGAAGTACTCGTGGAAGTCCATGATGAGGAAGAAATGAAGACTGCACTCGATCTCGGTGCAAAAATCATAGGAATTAACAACCGAAATCTTAAGACATTCGAAGTCAGCCTTGATGTGACGGAAAGGCTGGCTGGAATGATTCACAATGAGGAGGTTGTGCTGATCAGCGAAAGCGGGATCCGGCATGACGAGGATTGTATCCGGGCTGCTAAAGCTGGCGCACATGGCGTACTCGTAGGAGAAACGTTAATGAGAAGTGATGATACAGGCAGAGTGCTGGCTTCCCTGCAGGTGAAAAAGGGGGAAGGACGATGACAAAAGTCAAAGTGTGCGGCATCCGGGAACGGGAGGAAGCAAAATGGGCTGCAGATGCAGGCGCCGATGCCGTCGGATTCGTATTTGCCGAAAGTAAACGGAGGGTGACGCTCGAGAAGGCTGCTGACATAGCAGATTCACTTCCGAAGGATATTCTGAAGATCGGGGTCTTCGTCAATGCTTCTGAGAGCGAACTTCAATATGCGATGGATGTGGTGAAGCTCGATTATGTCCAGCTGCACGGGGATGAAACACCGGAATTTTGCAGGGAGCTTACCATTCCATTTATTAAAGCCATCTCAATCAGGGAAAAAAGCGATCTGCAAGCCTTGCAGAGCTACGGCAGCGGACTTCTTTTGGTGGACAGCGGAAAGGGACCATTCAGGGGAGGAAATGGTACCACTTTCGACTGGGAATATCTATCAGACTATGAATCCCTAAAGGATAACATTATCCTTGCCGGCGGTTTAAAGAAAGAGAATGTCACGGAAGCAATCAAGAAAACGGAACCATATATGGTGGATGTTTCGAGCGGTGTGGAACGGAACGGCAGAAAAGACTGCAAAATGATCAAAGCATTCATTGAAGAAGTAAAATCATTCCAAAAAGAAGAAAGCGGGGAATATTCATGACTTACGCACAACCGGATCAAAAAGGATCATTCGGTCAATTCGGCGGGAGATATGTACCTGAAACATTGATGACAGCAGTAAAAGAGTTGGAGACGGCATATGAGGAGGCATCCCAGGATGAAGCGTTCCAAAAGAAACTTCAATATTATTTAAAGGATTATGTCGGCAGGGAAAATCCGCTCTATTTTGCAGAAAACTTAACAAACCGGTTAGGCGGGGCAAAACTGTACCTGAAAAGGGAGGACCTCAATCATACCGGTGCCCATAAAATCAATAACACGATTGGGCAGGCGCTGCTTGCAGAACGGATGGGTAAAAGAAAAATCGTCGCGGAAACCGGCGCAGGGCAGCACGGTGTAGCGACTGCCACGGTCTGTGCGTTAATGAACCTTGAATGTGTGATTTTCATGGGTGAAGAGGACATCAGGCGGCAGAAATTGAATGTATTCCGCATGGAGCTGCTAGGGGCGAAGGTGGTCAGTGTCACGTCAGGAAGCGCAACTCTGAAGGATGCAGTGAATGAAGCTCTCCGCTACTGGGTGGCGAACGTGGAGGACACCCATTACATTATCGGTTCGGTCCTCGGTCCGCACCCATTTCCGAAAATGGTCAGGGATTTTCAAAGTGTGATTGGGAAGGAAACAAAGGAGCAATTTTTCAAGGTAGAACATTCACTTCCAGACGCCATCGTTGCCTGCGTAGGAGGAGGCAGCAATGCAGCCGGGATGTTCCATCCGTTCATCGAAGATCAGGGTGTGGATCTTTACGGGGTTGAAGCTGCAGGATCAGGTCTCGAGACAGATAAACATGCGGCTACCCTTACGCTTGGGACCCCAGGTATTTTGCATGGAAGTCTGATGTATCTCCTTCAGGATGGGGATGGCCAGATCCAGGAAGCGCACTCCGTTTCAGCAGGGCTTGATTATCCTGGTGTCGGACCTGAACATAGTTACCTGAAAGAAATCGAGCGGGTAAAGTATACATCTATCACAGATCAGGAAGCACTCGAAGCATTCCAATTACTGTCCCAGACCGAAGGAATCATCCCGGCCCTTGAAAGCTCTCATGCAGTTGCCTACGCTGTGAAATTGGCAGGGATGATGGAACGGGATGAGTCAGTCGTCATTTGCCTTTCAGGCCGGGGAGACAAGGATGTAGAACAAGTGAAGGAAATGTTAGGAGGTCATCTGAATGGGTAAGGTGTTTTTAGAACAGACATTCCAATATGAACTGGATAAAGGGAACAAACTCTTCGTCCCTTATATTATGGCTGGAGACGGGGGAATCGAGAGTTTCATAGAGACGTTGAAGCGCCTGGAAGAAGCCGGGGCTTCTGCAATTGAAGTTGGGATTCCTTTTTCGGATCCTGTGGCTGACGGTCCTACGATTCAGAAAGCGGGTAATAGGGCCCTGGACCATGGTGTGAATCTGCAACAGGTACTGGATGAACTCGTTACTAGAAGAGAAGAAATCGGGGTACCACTAGTGTTCATGAGCTACATCAATCCCATTTTCAAATATGGCATCGATCGTTTCTTCCTTCGATGTGAAGAAGCCGGTGTCGACGGGCTGATCATTCCGGACCTTCCCGCAGAGCACAGGGACCTGGTTTCTTCCCCGGCCGAGGAACATGGCATCGCTATCATCCAGCTCGCTACGCTGACGAGTTCTGAAAAAAGGATCCGGGAGCTTGCCGGACTATCGGAAGGATTTTTATATGCCGTAACGATTAACGGTACGACCGGTGCAAGAAACGAAGTCAATCAGAACATCGGAAAGCATCTGCAAGTATTAAAACGGCATAGTAAGGTGCCTGTGCTCGCCGGCTTCGGCATCTCGACACCTGACCATGTGAGGGAGATGACCCGTAACTGCGACGGTGTCATTGTGGGGAGCAGGGTCATTGACCTTCTTCAGGAGAATAAGCTTGATGAAATAAAAGAATTGATCGATGCTGTGAAAGAGAACCCTCTGTTGAAAAAATAATCATAATGTAAGTACTTCCGCGGCATTAAAGATGCGATGATGGGACAAAAGTGATTTAGTCTTAGTATAACTCGAACTAATTTGTATGAGATTAAGCAAATTAGTTCGGGTTTTTAATTTGTTCATTGGGCATTTAGAATATAGCTAATTACAGCGGTTGATTGGAGTGCAAGACGAAAACACTCCTGCGGGGAAAGTAGCGGACGTGAGACCTTTCCAGCTACAGGGCTTAGAGGCACGTGTCATAAGCCAAACCGACCAAGAAGGCAAAGAACGCCTTCGTGGCCGATTCGTCTTATGCTACAGGCCTCTCTTCAAAGCCCTTCCGCTTTTCTTCCCGCAGGGAGGTACGACCGAGGAGCATTCCTGTTATAAAGTAAATTGCGTTTATATCGAAGTTTTTGCGATGTGCATAAA
>NZ_JBJOSA010000040.1:0-6857 GCF_045897515.1 Rossellomorea oryzaecorticis
TTTATGCACATCGCAAAAACTTCGATATAAACGCAATTTACTTTATAACAGGAATGCTCCTCGGTCGTACCTCCCTGTGGGGTCTCACATTAGCTACTTTTCCCGCAGGAGTCTGCGTCTTGCACTCCAATCAATAGCTGGACTGAATTTGAAACGGAGATAAACTTAAAAGATTGGCTTACAAACAAACACCTGACTCATTACAAAGCCAGGTGCTTAGTTTATTACAAATCATCCACAATAATATAGGTCGCCTTCACGGGTCCATGCACACCGACGATGAGGTTCATTTCAATGTCCGCTGAGTTGCTGGGACCGGAAATGAAATTCACGCAGGATGCAACAAGTTCCCCGTTTTCGATTTTGTCGTGGATGCTTTTGGCTGCCTGTGTCATCCTCGGGACGATGGTGCTTTTTGGGATGATGGCGATGTAGATGGCGGGGAGCAGGCTGACAGCCCGTCCTTTCCCTTTGTCGCTGAAAAGGACCACGGTTCCTGATTCCGCGAGTGTCATATCACTGAAGGTGATTCCTACATCTGCAACGGCTGAAAAAGCAAGGTTTTCATCTCCGGCTTCTGTATTCCAGACGTGGTGGGTGAGGTCCCCGTCCCCGATATCAGCAAGGCCGGCTTCTTCAAAACGCGGGTCGTCCCAGCTGACAACGGACTTCCCTCCATATTGTTTTATTAAATGCGGGATCAAGGTTGAAAGCTCGCTCGTGACGGTCTCGTGTACCTCTGTATGAATCAGTTCGCACTGTTTTTTCAGCACAGCGGCCAGTTCATCCTGGGAATAGCCTTTATACACTTCCCATTGAGGGTTGTGCTGCCACTCGGGTTTCACTACTTCCGCACGACGATCCCGGCCAAGGTTCTTTGCCAGCTTATCTAAAAAAGATCCCCTGTTATGGATTTGTCCGATCGCCATCATTTTCCACCTTCTTTGCTTCTCTTCTTATACCAATCCCTGAACCGCTCTTTTTTCGGCGCCGGGAATTCACGGATATCGGTCCAGTTCTTCAGCGGTCCCGGTCCTTTCGAAATACTTCCGTCTTTTGTAAACGCGGCCAGGGACGCCGGCGCAAGTTTCGAGCCGATGTTGTACATGGCAGGAGATGCGGTCCCCATGCTGAACGCTTTCATCGACAGGTTTTCAAAAACCGGTGCCTTCCCTTCACGCTCGACAATTTCCTGGCGGTGTTTAAGCAAATGCTCGTGCAGCGGGATTTTCACCGGGCATGCTTCCGTGCAGGCTGCGCACAGGGTCGATGCATATGGAAGCTCTTTATACTCTTCGTATCCGCCAAGCAGCGGGGATAATACAGCCCCCACCGGCCCAGGATAGATTGAACCGTACGAGTGTCCGCCTACATGGCGGTACACTGGACACACATTGATACAGGCTGCACATCGGATACAATGGAGAATGGACTGAAAAGCCGTGCCAAGGATTTTCGAACGCCCATTATCAACGATCACCAAGTGAAACTCCTCAGGGCCGTCCACATCATCTTCTTGCTTCGGTCCTGTCAGAGCTGTGATATAGCTTGTAAGTTTTTGTCCGACTGCCGCCCTGGTGAGAAGGCTGACGAGCACCTCCATCTCTTCCCACGTTGGCACGATGCGCTCCATTCCCATGACCGTGATCTGTGTCTTGGGGACAGTGGTCACCATTCGCGCGTTCCCTTCATTTGTCACAAGTGAGATCGTGCCGGATTCTGCGATGGCAAAGTTGCAGCCTGTGATGCCGATATCTGCCTGAAGGAATTCTTCGCGCAGCTTTTCACGTGCGAAAAGGGCAAGTTCTTCCGGCTTTTCTGTTTTGTCGTAACCCATTTTATTTTTGAAGACGTCCCTGATCTGCTCTTTGTTTTTATGAAGGGCAGGGGTGACGATATGGGACGGGGGATCATGGTCATCCACCTGCAGGATCCATTCGCCAAGGTCTGTTTCGATGACGTCGCAGCCCGCTTTCTCGAGTGCTTCATTCATATTGATTTCTTCTGTCACCATCGATTTAGATTTTACGACCTTCTTGCCTTCTTTTTTCCTGACGACTTCAGTGATGTATTCATTCGCTTCTTCAGCAGTCTCTGCAAAAAAAACATGGCCGCCGCGTTTTGCGACATTCTCACTTAACTGCTCTAGATAGTAATCGAGATTCTCGATTGTATGAGACCTGATTTCCTCTCCCAGCTTCCGCCATTCTTCCCAGTTGCCGAGTTCTTCTGCGGCATTCAGGCGTCCGCTCCGGAACCGTCCCTGTGCGGAGGATACTGCCCCGCGCATGAATGAATCGGCGATTCCGCTCGACACTCGGTCATTGAAGGGTTTATCCCCTATTTTCATAGCCATTATGTTTCCCCCTCCTTATTTCTATCGACTGTTCAATACCGAGGCAATATGCATGACCTTGACAGGCTTCCCTTTCCTGTCGATCCGGCCGCCAATGTTCATCAGGCATCCGCAGTCCGCTCCGATCAGGATGTCTGCTCCCGTCTCTTCCACACTGGCAACCTTTTCATCTACCATCTGTTCGGAAATCGGCGACATCTTCACAGAAAATGTGCCACCGAAACCGCAGCAGTTGTAGTTATGCGGCAGTGGACTCATCTTTAATCCGTCAACGTGGCTCAATAGTTTCATTGGCGCTTCCGTCACACCGAGCAGGCGGGTCATATGGCAGGACGTATGATAGGTGGCATTCCCGTCCAGTCTTGCCCCGACGTCCTCCACACCAAGGACTTCGACGATGAACTTCGTGAGCTCATACGTTTTATCGGCGAGGTTTTTCGCCCGTGCCTTCCATTCTTGATCTCCCTTAAACAGGTGGGGATACTCACGGAACATCGTTGCACAGGAACCTGAGGGTGTCACAACATAATCGGATGCCTCAAAAACAGAAATCATATGCTTCATAGATTCCTTTGCCTTTTCAACATGCCCGCTGTTATAAGCAGGCTGACCGCAGCATGTCTGTTTCTCCGGAAAATCCACCTCGCATCCAAGCCTCTCGAGGAGCTCGACTGTATCCCTGCCGACGTCGGTCTGAAAAATGTCGATTAAACATGTCACAAATAGTGAAACCTTCATGATCGTTCCCCATTTCTTTTGAAGAAGCTCCTTATAGAAGTGATGAGTTCTTCTTTTATCGTAAATTATTATTTGTAATTCCCTGAATACTCTCTTTTATTCTATTAAATACTAGTGTAAATCTAACGGCCACCATAGTCAACAGGTCATCAGATGACTTTGTTTTTGTTTAAGTAAAAAGACCCGTCCCCTGCTTTTATAGAAGTGACAGGGGCGGGTCATGTGTTTATGCCGTTTTTCTCAGTTGTTTTGCTTCTCTTCTATTTTGTCTTTCCCCTTTAAAGATGAGGGTGAGGATGAATAGGGCGACACCAGCCAGGATGAGGGGGCCGATATTCAGTCCAATCCCGTTGATCGCCACATATCCGATTGCTCCTGCAAATATGACGTAGAATGTCATCGGAATCAGAGTTTTCCTGATCAGGTTTCCTTCCTTTCCGATGAGTCCTGCGGAAGATGATGCCGCCACTACGTTGTGAACGCAAATCATGTTTCCGGCTGCACCGCCGACTGCCTGCAGAGCGACGATCGTTGCAGGTGCCGCCAGGATATTATCGGCAACCCCAAATTGGAACAGGGAGAACATCATGTTGCTGACGGTGTTGCTTCCCGCTGCAAACGCGCCGATCGCTCCGATTGTCGGGGCGGCAAGCGGCCAGTAACTTCCGAAGATGCTGGAGATCCCTTCTGCCAGCGCCAGCGGCATGCTCGTATAATCGGCTGCGTTGATTCCGGAGTTAATGAAGACCTGCACCATTGGCACTGCAAAGATCAAGGCGGCCATCGCACTCACAATCGTCTTAAACGAATCCTTCACCGCGCGGGAGTATTCCTTCATATTCATTTTAAAGATGAAGATTGAAATCAGCGAAACAAGAATAAAAATCGTTCCCGGGAGATTCAGCGGTTTTGAAGCGACCGTGATTTCTGTACCGAATAACGTTTCCAGATTGATGACCCACGATTGCAGCCAGGCTGAGAATGGCAGGTAGCTGACCCGGGTAACGACTAATAAAACCGCTACCAGCAGATATGGCAGCCAAGCCTTCATGAAAGAAACATGTTGTTTCGGCTTATCGGACTCATCCACTTGCAGTGTACCCGTCCATGCTGGATCCCAGTTCGTTTCTTTATCAAAATCCCACGTTTTCTTCGGGATGAACAGCCCTTTCTTTGCAGCGGGAACCACGATGGCAAGCCCCACTAATCCGCCGATGAGCGATGGGAACTCTGGCCCAAGAAGATTCGCCACCAACGCGTAAGGAACGGTAAATGACAATCCTGCAAAGATGGCAAACTTCCACATCGCCAGCCCTTCTGTGATCGACTTATTTTTACCAAAGAAATAGGTGAGCATCGTGACCATGAATAGAGGGATGAAAATTCCGATTACACCGTGGATGAGTGCAACCTGGCCCCCTATTCCAATTATGTATGCGTCAAATGTCGTCCCCTGCTCTGCGACATATTTCTGGACAAGCGGAGAATCCTTTAATCCCGAGTTTACACCGATGAGGATAGGCGTGCCGACCGCCCCGTAGGATACAGGCGTCGATTGAAGAATGAGTGCGACCATGACAGCCCCCATCGCCGGAAATCCGATTGCTACCAAGAGCGGCCCTACAATCGTGGCAGGCGCCCCCCAGCCCGCAGCCCCTTCAAGGAAAGAACCGAACAGCCAGCAGACAATGATCGTCTGAACCCGTCTATCCGGGGAGATACTCGTAAATCCCTTCCGAATCGTAAAAATGGCACCGCTTTCTTTCAGCGTATTCAATAAGAGAATCGCGCCGAACACGATGACACCGACTTCCAAAGCCGTTACAATCCCCTTCACACTTGCTGCAGCAACTTGATTTCCAGGCACCTTCCACACAACCATTGCCATGATAATCGTGATCAATAATGAAACCGGCATCGCCCTTTTGGCCGGCCATCTTAAAATAACCAAGAACAAAAACACAGAGACAATCGGTAATGTGGCGATCCACGCCAGCGTACCAATACTCATCCCCTTCATCTCCCTTCAATAACATTAAATGTCTGTCAACACATTAACAGGTCATCAGATGACCTGCATTATAAATAACAGTATAATTAAAACGCTTTCACATCACAATGGTATTTTTTAAATTTTATAAAAATAATCTCACATCCACAAAAGAAGGCCCGTCCCGCACTGCTTTAAAGCGGTGCGGGACGGGCCATCCAGTTATTCATTCATCTCATCAAAATAGTTCATCAGGACTTCTTCCACACTTTGAAGATGATCGAGCATCAATTTCTGTGCTTCGCTTCCATCCTGGGCTTCAATGGCTTGATAAATCTGCTGATGCTCATTCCAGAGCCTGTCTAGCGTCGACTTTTCTGAGTAAAGCCACAATCTGCGGGTTTCACGCATCGTGGTGACCATCATTTCTGACACATTGTTCATCAGCCCGATCAACAGTTCATTATGAGAAGCCTTTGCGATGGCCATATGAAAACGGAAATCGGCTTCCTCCCCCAGTTCCTGATCATTGGCCGTTTCCATTTGGTCGAGGGCTTCTTTTATTTCAGCAAGCTGCTCATCCGTCCTTCTGTCGGCCGCTGCCTGGACGGCACCGACTTCGAGGATACGCCTCACTTCCAAAAGGTTCTTCACATCATCTTTTTTCATCAACACAGCTATGTAAACCGGGAGCGACAGCATTTTACTGTCAAATTCGCGGACATACGTCCCTTCCCCCTGGTGCATTTCCACTAACCCCATCGCCCGGAGCGCACTCAATGCTTCACGAACTGCGGAACGCCCGACTTGAAAATTTTCAGCGAGCTGCTGAACCGATTCCAGCTTGTCCCCGCTCTTCAATTGACCGGACTTGATCATATCGATCAGCGCCTCGGCCACTTCCTCATAAATCTTTCGCGGTTTTATACGTTTATAATTCACCAATTCTCACCCCATCAATGTTCCTATGTCTGATTTTATAGTATTGTAGGATCAGGGACAATGTTTTGAAACTTTTTTCACTTGAGTCCGTAATTACATACCAGAGATGGTTACCCCTGCCTGAAGTGGGGTATCGAGGATAGTATACATAATTTAAGGTGGTTACGATATGTACTGGGTGGTTGCCCTGTTCGATGAACAAACGGAACAGCTGATAAAAGATGTGTGGAAAGAGCTGCGTGATGAGGATATTTCCTACTACATAGACGAAGTTAAAGACGGCAGACCTCATCTGACGCTGGCAAGCTATAAAGAATTGGATAAGGAAAATTACATAAGGCA
Source organism: Rossellomorea oryzaecorticis (assembly GCF_045897515.1). Classification (NCBI taxonomy): domain Bacteria; kingdom Bacillati; phylum Bacillota; class Bacilli; order Caryophanales; family Bacillaceae; genus Rossellomorea; species Rossellomorea oryzaecorticis. Next base: position 6,369 of record NZ_JBJOSA010000040.1, read on the forward strand.
GATGGATATTTTTTATGATGATAGTGATAGTTTTGGCGTCACCTTCAATCATGTGGGGACTTTCTTAAATTATAATACTCTGTTTTTGTCCCCGACGATGACGCAGGAGCTGCTGGATTTCCATACAGATCATCATAAACACTTTGAAACGTTCATCACAGAGGCCAATAAATTATATGAACCGGGACAGTGGATCCCCCACTGCACTCTTGCTAACAAGCTGGAAGCGGATGGATTGTCAAAGGCTTTTCATTATTGCGTTGATCGTTTAGGTCTCACTAAGGGAAGGGTAGAGGAAGTAGGCCTGATAGAATTGGCGAAGCAGGATGGGGATACAATGGAGGCTCCCCTCATTTATTCGAAGAAACTGAAGTAGATAGAAAAAGAAGCTTGTGAAGTCCACAAGCTTCTTTCAGACTGTAGACAAACCCCACCTTCGCCTTAAGCGAAGGTGGGGTTTTCTGTTATTTCTAAAGATTTTTCTCCTAT
>NZ_JBJOSA010000041.1:0-2935 GCF_045897515.1 Rossellomorea oryzaecorticis
GGTTAAGTTATGAAGGGCGCACGGTGGATGCCTTGGCACTAGGAGCCGATGAAGGACGGGACTAACACCGATATGCTTCGGGGAGCTGTAAGTGAGCTTTGATCCGGAGATTTCCGAATGGGGGAACCCATTGTTCGTAATGGAACAGTATCCATACTTGAATACATAGAGTATGGAAGGCAGACCCAGGGAACTGAAACATCTAAGTACCTGGAGGAAGAGAAAGCAAATGCGATTCCCTGAGTAGCGGCGAGCGAAACGGGATGTAGCCCAAACCAAGAGGCTTGCCTCTTGGGGTTGTAGGACACTCTATACGGAGTTACAAAGGAACGGAGTAGACGAAGAAGTCTGGAAAGGCTCGTCAAAGAAGGTAACAACCCTGTAGTTGAAACTTCGTTCCCTCTTGAGTGGATCCTGAGTACGGCGGGACACGTGAAATCCCGTCGGAAGCTGGGAGGACCATCTCCCAAGGCTAAATACTACCTAGTGACCGATAGTGAACCAGTACCGTGAGGGAAAGGTGAAAAGCACCCCGGGAGGGGAGTGAAATAGAACCTGAAACCGTGTGCCTACAAGTAGTCAGAGCCCGTTAACGGGTGATGGCGTGCCTTTTGTAGAATGAACCGGCGAGTTACGATCCCATGCAAGGTTAAGTCGATGAGACGGAGCCGCAGCGAAAGCGAGTCTGAACAGGGCGAATGAGTATGTGGTCGTAGACCCGAAACCAGGTGATCTACCCATGTCCAGGATGAAGTCCAGGTAACACTGGATGGAGGTCCGAACCCACGCACGTTGAAAAGTGCGGGGATGAGGTGTGGGTAGCGGAGAAATTCCAATCGAACTTGGAGATAGCTGGTTCTCTCCGAAATAGCTTTAGGGCTAGCCTCATGTGTAAGAGTCTTGGAGGTAGAGCACTGTTTGGACTAGGGGCCCTCATCGGGTTACCGAATTCAGACAAACTCCGAATGCCAAAGACTTATCCATGGGAGTCAGACTGCGAGTGATAAGATCCGTAGTCGAAAGGGAAACAGCCCAGACCACCAGCTAAGGTCCCAAAGTATACGTTAAGTGGAAAAGGATGTGGAGTTGCTTAGACAACCAGGATGTTGGCTTAGAAGCAGCCACCATTTAAAGAGTGCGTAATAGCTCACTGGTCGAGTGACTCTGCGCCGAAAATGTACCGGGGCTAAACGTATCACCGAAGCTGTGGATTGACACCTTTTGGTGTCAGTGGTAGGAGAGCGTTCTAAGGACAGTGAAGTCAGACCGTAAGGACTGGTGGAGTGCTTAGAAGTGAGAATGCCGGTATGAGTAGCGAAAGATGGGTGAGAATCCCATCCACCGAATGCCTAAGGTTTCCTGAGGAAGGCTCGTCCGCTCAGGGTTAGTCGGGACCTAAGTCGAGGCCGATAGGCGTAGACGATGGACAACAGGTTGATATTCCTGTACCACCTCTTTTCCGTTTGAGCAATGGGGGGACGCAGGAGGATAGGGTAAGCGCACTGCTGGATATGTGCGTCTAAGCAGTTAGGCTGATGATGAGGAAAATCCCGTCATCGTGAAGGCTGAGCTGTGACAGCGAGCGAATTATAGTAGCGAAGTTCCTGATTCCACACTGCCAAGAAAAGCCTCTAGCGAGGAAAAAGGTGCCCGTACCGCAAACCGACACAGGTAGGCGAGGAGAGAATCCTAAGGTGAGCGAGAGAACTCTCGTTAAGGAACTCGGCAAAATGACCCCGTAACTTCGGGAGAAGGGGTGCTCTTTGGGGTGCATAGCCTCGAAGAGCCGCAGTGAATAGGCCCAGGCGACTGTTTAGCAAAAACACAGGTCTCTGCGAAGCCGTAAGGCGAAGTATAGGGGCTGACGCCTGCCCGGTGCTGGAAGGTTAAGAGGAGTGCTTAGCGCAAGCGAAGGTGCGAATCGAAGCCCCAGTAAACGGCGGCCGTAACTATAACGGTCCTAAGGTAGCGAAATTCCTTGTCGGGTAAGTTCCGACCCGCACGAAAGGCGTAACGATCTGGGCACTGTCTCAACGAGAGACTCGGTGAAATTATAGTACCTGTGAAGATGCAGGTTACCCGCGACAGGACGGAAAGACCCCGTGGAGCTTTACTGTAGCCTGATATTGAATTTTGGTACAGCTTGTACAGGATAGGTAGGAGCCTTGGAAACCGGAGCGCCAGCTTCGGTGGAGGCGTTGGTGGGATACTACCCTGGCTGTATTGAAATTCTAACCCGCGCCCCTTATCGGGGTGGGAGACAGTGTCAGGTGGGCAGTTTGACTGGGGCGGTCGCCTCCTAAAGAGTAACGGAGGCGCCCAAAGGTTCCCTCAGAATGGTTGGAAATCATTCGCAGAGTGTAAAGGCACAAGGGAGCTTGACTGCGAGACCTACAAGTCGAGCAGGGACGAAAGTCGGGCTTAGTGATCCGGTGGTTCCGCATGGAAGGGCCATCGCTCAACGGATAAAAGCTACCCCGGGGATAACAGGCTTATCTCCCCCAAGAGTCCACATCGACGGGGAGGTTTGGCACCTCGATGTCGGCTCATCGCATCCTGGGGCTGTAGTCGGTCCCAAGGGTTGGGCTGTTCGCCCATTAAAGCGGTACGCGAGCTGGGTTCAGAACGTCGTGAGACAGTTCGGTCCCTATCCGTCGTGGGCGCAGGAAATTTGAGAGGAGCTGTCCTTAGTACGAGAGGACCGGGATGGACGCACCGCTGGTGTACCAGTTGTCTTGCCAAAGGCATCGCTGGGTAGCTATGTGCGGAAGGGATAAGTGCTGAAAGCATCTAAGCATGAAGCCCCCCTCGAGATGAGATTTCCCATCACTTTATGTGAGTAAGATCCCTGGAAGATGACCAGGTAGATAGGTCAGAGGTGGAAGCATGGCGACATGTGGAGCTGACTGATACTAATCGATCGAGGACTTAACCA
>NZ_JBJOSA010000042.1:0-1856 GCF_045897515.1 Rossellomorea oryzaecorticis
GGTGTGCCAGGCATGCACACACTCTATAGGGTTGAAGTCCCGAGCCGTGAAGGTAGTAGTAGCGGTTAGCTGATGACAAGGGTGTCTGGGGCGACCCAGAATCTGAAGGAAGTCGGAGGCAAATCTCCGCCTCTAGGAACACGAACTTCATATGAGGCTACGCACTCTTGGACGAGACTGCCGAACAAGTCAAAATCCTTACTACCAAAGGGTGTGCGCAGTAAATGAAGAGGGGACATGGAGAGGAAGAATGTGTGCTTACCCTGGGAGGTCTGATCGATATGCGGTGCTCACACCGTAACCGGATATGCGAATGTCCGCTGAACGATCAGAAGTCAGCCGAGGTCGTAGTAGTGGGGACTTCTAGAATTCCCATGAAGGACCGAATCATTTAAGAAGAATGGTCACTCTGAGTACGCGACACTTGATGAAGCAGAAACATGATAACCTTCCCAATGGAGGAAGCGGTGAATCCCGCAGGGGACATTTAGAAGGGTGGAAAGATGTTGCCACACAACGAGACAGACCATTCACGTAGGAGTTTGATATCATGTTGGAAAGAATCTTATCACGAGAAAATCTAGCTCTCGCATTAAAACGCGTTGAACGCAATAAAGGAAGCCACGGTGTCGATGGAATGCCCGTACAAAACCTACGAGCGCATCTTCATACACACTGGGCTTCCCTGCGAGAAGAAATTCAAAGTGGGACCTATCAACCTCAACCCGTCCGTCGTGTCGAAATCCCGAAACCGAACGGAGGTAAAAGGAAGTTAGGCATTCCCACCGTGGTGGATCGATTCATCCAACAGGCCATCGCACAGGTTCTCACTACAGAATACGATCCAACATTCTCTACCCATAGTTATGGATTCCGTCCAAACAAACGGGGACATAACGCAGTAAGGGAAGCTAGAAGCTATATGAAGCAAGGGTTACGTTGGGTCGTCGACATGGACTTAGAAAAGTTCTTTGATAAAGTGAATCACGACCGCCTGATGCGTACATTAAGTAAACGAATCAAGGACCCGAACCTACTAAGACTGATTCGAAGATACCTGCAGGCAGGGATCTTGGAAGACGGTCTGGTTCGCCCCAACACGGAGGGAACACCACAAGGTGGACCTTTAAGCCCTTTACTCTCGAACATTGTGTTAGACGAACTGGATAAAGAGCTCGAGGGAAGAGGTCTCTGTTTCGTCCGCTACGCGGACGACTGTAATATTTACGTACGCTCCAAAAGGGCAGGATTACGCGTGATGAAAAGCATTACGAGATTTATTGAAAGAACGCTAAAGCTAAAAGTGAACGAGAAGAAGAGTGCGGTAGACCGCCCATGGAAACGAAGATTCCTGGGATTTTCTTTCACCTTTCATATAAACCCGAAAATACGGGTTTCTCGAGAGAGTATCAAACGGTGTAAACAACGGATTCGTGAATTGACTTCGAGAAGGAAATCCATGAACATGAAGGACCGAATCGATAAACTGAATCGCTACCTGGTTGGCTGGCTAGGTTACTACAAGCTGGCTGAAACGCCGACGATATTCATGGATCTAGACAAATGGATTCGAAGAAGACTTCGTATGATTCGTTGGAAAGAATGGAAGAAGATCAAAACAAAGTACAAGAATTTAAAGAAGTACGGAGTACAGGAAAGGAAAGCGTGGGAATGGGCAAATACAAGGAAAGGCTACTGGCGAGTCGCCAGCAGCCCGATCCTGCATAATGCCCTTGGAAACCGATACTGGGATAACCAAGGGTTAAAGAGTCTATATAGTCGATATCAAGTCAAGCGTCAGACTTAAATGAAACCGCCGTATACGGAACCGTACGTACGGTGGTGTGAGAGGTCGG
>NZ_JBJOSA010000043.1:0-1717 GCF_045897515.1 Rossellomorea oryzaecorticis
GGGACCACTGAAAAAGTCGCTTTCTAAAACCCTTCTGTTCATCCGTTTTCCCGTTTTAATCAATTATCACGAAAAAGTTCAAGAATATGGAAATGTTTTTAAAATATACACCCTTTTTAGAGGATAGTATCGCTGCTATCCTCTTTAAGTTTACCGCTAACGCGGTCAGTTTGGCTTGTAAGGCCATGCTTTTTAGACCGTACCCTTTGGCACGACCTAACCCATGGAAATTCTTCATCTCGCCATTTTTCCCTTCTTGGCGGGCTCGTTTCCTATATTCTTCTTTAAACTCATCTTTCTTTTGTTCCTGACTGTATCCATAAAATTCTGGAGTGTTGATTCCTACTTCAAGGATTTTACCTACAGCTTTGCCGGAAATGCATGTATCCCTAACGGGACATTGACGGCATTTTTCTCTTTCAAAGTAATACCGGTACCCCTCTCTACTTTTTGTTTTTTTATGAGTTTTCCTAGTTGTATAGTTTCCTTGGGAACAAAACCATTCGTCTGAGTCTTTGTTGTAACTATATAAATCTTCGTTTAATCTATAAGCCATTTCGCTTACGGGTATGTATGCTTTCGCTTTTACTTCCTTTATTTTGTCGAGTATCGGCTTTCTAAAGTAGGCCTTATCACCAAGTACTTTTTTGATTTTCATACCGGATTTTTGAGTCAACTCTAATAAATCATCAAACTTACTTCCATCGACATAAGCACCATTATCCACATGGACAGCCGTGATAATCTGCTCATCCGTAGTGACTATATATTCCGTTTTGTACCCAAAGTAATGAGAGGTCTTACTTTTGTGTCCCACTCGGGCATCTTGATCAACAATGGAACGGACCCCTTTTTGTTCCATGAATTTAGGGTCATTGAGAATGGTCTTCGCATTTTCAAGTAATTCACTTACTTTTGGAGTTTGTTTTAAGGCGACTACTTTTTCCACTTGATCAATGGTACCTTCAAGATAGGATTTCATTGTAGATTTTGCTTCTTTATGGTCTTCTATTTCTTTATAGTTTGGAATCTCTTGATTGATTTCCTTCGGAACTTCGCCACATTCAACCTCTATCGTTTTGAATATTTTTTTGGCGAGTCTCTTCATGACCCTTTCAGCCGTACACTTAAAGGTATTCGCTTCTGTATGAGTAGAATCAATGCTTAGACCGGTTCCTTCAAGGATTCCTTTTTCTACACACTGCCTGACGACTTCGATGATCACTTCATCAACCGTAAGGTTCCCTTCTAATTTCTTCTTTCGAAACTTCGTTAAGAGACTTGAATGAGGCAATTCATCTTCTGGATTAATCCCTAGAAAGTACATGTAGGCAAGATTTAATGAGGCGTCCAATACCACGCGTTCGTCAGATAAATTATATAAATTCTGTAGAACTAAGAGTTTGACCATAAGCTCTGGTTCTTTGGCAGGTCTACCATAATACTTACAATATGTGTTCTCGAGTGCTTTATTAATAAAACTAAAGTCCACTTCATCTTTCAGTAATTTTAGTTTATGATTTTCGGGGATTTTATTGTATAATACGGAGTAGATGCTTAACTGCATGTCTTTGTCTTTAAGCATAAAAAGAAAACCTTCCTTCTTGGTTGTTTTGTTGTTTTGGTCGATAACAATTATACCAAATTAGGAAGGTTTTCTTTTTTTATTTGTATTTTACATTATTTAGGAGTCGTTTTTCAGTGGTCCCGGACAGGT
>NZ_JBJOSA010000045.1:0-1605 GCF_045897515.1 Rossellomorea oryzaecorticis
AAACATACTAAGATTAGTGGGTAAAGTCATCGACGGATGACTTTACCCACTATTTTTCTTTTTAGAGTTATAGTGAGAAGTGAAAGAAAGCTCGACCAAAGCCTCAAGGATTTCGAATCCGTATCAAAAACCGAGCCTCTTCACTTTCATTTTTGAATCAGGTTTAAGTATGTTGGGGCCACGAGCTCGTGTATAGGAAATTAGAATCAAAATGAATAAGTGAAGATCTTTCAAAAGGACAACGAAGAGAGGGAAAATATTTGGAATTAGTAATTGCTTTAGATATTTCTATGGGGAAAAGCTACAAAGTGATTTACGATGGTCAAACTTGTCTTTCGGAAGGGGAATTTCTTCATAATAAGTTTGGTTTTCAAGCGCTGCTTGATGAGATCGGAAACCTTTCTGAAGAACCTATTCTTGTTTTTGAATCAACAGGTATTTATTCAAAACCAGTTGAAACCTTTTGTCAAAAGAATCAATTGCACTACTCTTTATTAAACCCTCTTGAGGCAAAAAAACAACTAGAACAAGGGACTCTTAGAAGCTGGAAAACGGACAAGCATGATGCTCATAAACTGGCGCAAGTTCATCAACAAAATTGCCGAGTAGAAAAAATCCAACAACCAGAAATATATAGTCGACTCCGGGATCTTTCTCGCTTTTATCAGGAAATAGAGGAAGAAAAAAGCGTATACGAATGTACTTGCATAATGCACTACAATTAAGTTTTCCAGAACTTGAACACTTTTTCTCGAGTAAAATGACACCTTACGCCTTAACTTTGATGGATCTATTTCCTCACCCAGACTTTGTTTTAGAAAAGAGCGAAACAAAAATCAAGAACCTTTTGAAAAAAAGTACCACAAAAAGAATTTCAGAAAATCGTGCTAAACAAAAGGCAAGTCAAATAATAGAATACGCCAAGGAATCCTATCCCGCTATTTCTTCAGCGAGTATTCAAACATTAAAAGTTCAATATTATGCAAAACAACTCCTCCGCTTATTAGAGGAAAAAGAACACGTTTCTAACCAGTTGATTAACGAGGCAAAAAAGCTTCCTGAGTTTGAAGTACTTATCAGTCTCCCTGGGGTGGGTGACATTAGCGCAGGACTTTTTATCGGTGAGTTTGGTGACCTCTCTCGCTTTTCTAATCATAAAAAAGTCAACGCATTTGTGGGTATTGATATTCGAAGATATCAGTCTGGAAAATACGCAGGACAAGATCGTATTAATAAACGAGGAAATCCTAAAGGACGAAAAATTTTATATCTCATCGTTCGGAATATGATCCGCCAACAAAAAGCAGGATCAAATCATATTGTCGATTATTATTACAAATTAAAAAAGCAACCTATCTCCAAAAAGGATAAGGTTGCCACTGTAGCTTGCATGAATAAGCTACTAAAATGCATATATTCCATGATCAGGAACAATACAAAGTACGATTACTCGCACACGGTCTCTATGGACCAATAATATGTAGTTTAGTATACCATGAATATCCTCAGTTTAAAATTATGAATAGCTGAGGTTTATTTCCTATGCCCAAATAATAGTGAACAATCCTTCAACTTATGATTTAGTACTTGACTAATCGTAGGAAA
>NZ_JBJOSA010000046.1:0-1564 GCF_045897515.1 Rossellomorea oryzaecorticis
TAAAGAAGACGCAGCTCATTCTTCTTTTTTTAGGGAGAGCGTCTTATTCAAATTTCTAGTGAGTTGGAGAATGATTTAAGATGCGCTTGGTTCCTCAAGTTTCACTGTGTAACCTAATTCCTCTAACCTACGTAGTGAATGCCTGACAATGGATTGTTGTTTTTGTTTATCAAAGTAATCTTCTCCTAAATCTACATACATTTCTTTTCGAGTTAAGAGATAGTAGGAGATTCGCAACATGGCATGGGCTACAACGATTCCTGCGCGCTTTTTACCTTTACGTGAAGCCGTTCTTCGGTAAAGGGCGCCAAGATAGTTTTTGGATCCACGAACAGAATGAGCTGCTTCAATTAGTGATGATTTAAGGTATTTGTTTCCGTTCATGATTTTAGACGACTTTCGTTTTCCCGCACTTTGATTATTCCCCGGAACCAATCCTGCCCATGAACACATTTGAGGTGCAGTAGGAAATTGTTCCTTAATATTTGTGCCAAGTTCGGCTATCATTTGTTCCGCCACTTTTTTCCCAATCCCAGGAATGGAATCTAAACGTTCTATGTCTTCTTGAGATTCTTCCATCCTTTTCTCAATCTCGATATCGAGTTTATCGACTTGATCGGTCAGGAAATCGATATGATCCAGTATCGTTTTGATCATGAAGCGTTGATGATCTTGAATATATCCTTGAAGCGCAAGTTTCAATTCATCTTTTTTCTTTTTCATAACGCCCCTCGCAAGGTTTGATAATTCTTCAACATCATCATTTCCCTCAGCCAGGGAACGAAGCATATCACGCCCAGAGACACCCAATACGTCAGAAACAACAGACCCAAGCTTGATATTCGCTCCTTCTAGCACTTTGTGAATTCGATTCTGTTGTCTGGCACGCTCTTCAATAATGCTCCGGCGATATCGAACAAGTTCTCGTAATTCACGCTGATTTCGATCAGGGATATAACTGGAATTAAGCAATCCATGACGAAGAAGTTTGGCAATCCATTCGGCATCTTTTACATCGGTCTTACGACCTGGAACAGCTTTAATATGTTGGGCATTCACAACGAAAAATTCAATCTCTTCTGCTTCTAGCAGGTTGACAATAGGTTTCCAGTACACACTGGTGCTTTCCATTGCCACATGGGTACACTTATGTTTCTTAACCCAGTCCACCAACTCGATTAAATAAATGGTTTTAGTTGAAAACGTCTCAATCTCCTTTCCTTCTGGTGTAATGGCGCAAGCCGTAATGGTATCTTTGTGGACATCCAAACCACAAGCATTCTCAATGACAATATCCATTGAAAACATCCTTTCTACGGCGGAAAATTGTAGAGGCTGGCGCAACAACCAGAATAGGGTTAATCTACCATGAGTGCTTCCCGTAAGGGAGCAACAATCTGTGATGCACCGTGGTCGAAGGAGTCAGACTGCGGGTAGGGCTCTCACGCACCAAGGAGTCTCGACCTTCCTCATCCAGCCGTAGCACAAGTATGGCCACCTAATAACCATTTTCATTCTCTGTGGTGTATAGCTGATTTTTTGCGATACATGGATGACTGCGGGA
>NZ_JBJOSA010000047.1:0-1540 GCF_045897515.1 Rossellomorea oryzaecorticis
GAGGTCATAGTAGTGGGAACTTCTAGAATTCCCATGAAGGACCGAATCATTTAAGAAGAATGGCGCTTCGCGTACGCAACACTTGATGAAGCAGAAACATGAAAACCTTCCTAATGGAGGAGGCGGTGAAGCCCGCCGGGGACATTAGAAGGGTGGAGAGATGTTGCCACACAACGAGAGAGACCATTCACGTAGGAGTTTGATATCATGTTGGACCGAATCTTATCACGAGAAAATCTAACCCTCGCGTTAAAACGCGTTGAACGCAATAAAGGAAGCCACGGTGTAGACGGGATGCCCGTACAAAACCTACGAGCGCACCTTCATACACACTGGGCTTCTCTGCGAGAAGAAATTCAAAGTGGGACCTATCAACCCCAACCCGTCCGTCGTGTCGAAATCCCGAAACCGAACGGAGGTAAAAGGAAGTTAGGTATCCCCACCGTGATGGATCGGTTCATTCAACAGGCCATCGCACAGGTTCTCACCACTGAATATGACCCAACATTCTCTACCTACAGTTATGGATTCCGTCCAAACAAACGGGGACATAACGCGGTTAGGGAAGCAAGAAGCTATATAAAACAAGGGCACCGTTGGGTCGTGGACATAGACTTAGAAAAGTTCTTTGATAAAGTGAACCATGACCGCTTGATGCGTACATTAAGTAAACGAATCAAAGACCCGAACCTATTAAGACTGATTCGAAGATACCTGCAGGCAGGAATTTTGAAAGACGGTCTGGTTCGCCCCAACACGGAGGGAACACCACAAGGTGGACCTTTAAGCCCTTTACTCTCTAACATTGTGTTAGATGAGCTGGATAAAGAGTTGGAGAAAAGAGGTCTCTGTTTCGTCCGCTACGCGGACGACTGTAATATTTACGTACGTTCTAAGAGGGCAGGACTACGAGTGATGGAAAGCATCACGAGATTTATTGAAAGAACGCTGAAATTGAAAGTGAACGAGAAGAAAAGTGCGGTAGACCGCCCATGGAAGCGAAGATTCCTTGGATTTTCTTTCACCTTTCATAAGAACCCGAAAATACGGATCTCTCAGGAAAGTATTAAACGGTGTAAACAGCGTATTCGTGAATTAACTTCAAGAAGAAAATCCATGAATATGAAGGACCGGATCGATAAACTGAATCGCTATCTGGTTGGCTGGCTGGGTTACTATCAACTGTCTGAAACGCCAACCATATTCAGGAATTTAGATAAATGGATTCGAAGAAGACTTCGGATGATTCGCTGGAAAGAATGGAAGAAAATTAAAACAAAGTACAAGAACCTAAAGAAGTACGGAGTACAGGAAAGAAAAGCGTGGGAATGGGCAAATACCAGGAAAGGCTACTGGCGAGTCGCCAGCAGCCCCATCCTGCATAATGCCCTTGGGAACCAATACTGGGACAACCAAGGGTTGAAGAGTCTATATCATCGATATCAAGTCAAGCGTCAGACTTAAATGAAACCGCCGTATACGGAACCGTACGTACGGTGGTGTGAGAGGTCGGGGGTTAGTCACCCCCTCCTACTCGATT
>NZ_JBJOSA010000048.1:0-1477 GCF_045897515.1 Rossellomorea oryzaecorticis
CCCCCTTGGTACGATAGAGAGTGTCATGCATGACCTCGAATTAAGTACCGAAGGGAGACTTCAATAATGGATTTTACACAAAATGAACGACTTAAGCAAATTAATGAACAAACACTGATTATAGGAATTGATATCGCCAAACATAAGCATGTTGCCAGGGCGATTGATGATCGGGGAATCGATTTATCCAAGCGCCTGATATTCCCTAACTCAATAGAAGGATTCAAACTGTTACTTGAGTGGGCGAAGGAATTAAGCGCCCAAACATCTCGTCCTAACTTGTTAATCGGTATGGAACCTACAGGACATTATTGGATGAATCTAGCCTACTTCTTAAAATCTCATGGCGAAAGGCCTGTCGTGGTAAACCCGATGAAGGTGAAAAAATCAAAAGAGCTGGATGATGATTCGCCCACCAAAAATGACACAAAGGATGCGAAAGTCATCGCTCAAGTCATGCGGGCGGGTCGTTATCACGAGCCTACCTTACCTGAGGGGATATATGCCGATTTACGTGAAGGAGTCAAACTCTTTGACATCATCCAAGAAGATTTGTCATCCATCAAGGCTCAAATTCATAATGCGTTAGATCGCTATTTTCCTGAATTCTTAACCGTCTTTAAAAAGTGGGATGGGAAAACAGCTTTATATTTATTGAAGCGTGGATACCTACCACAAGATATTCAGCAGAAGAAAGAAGATGAACTTCTGAAAGAAGTGAAAACTTCAGTAACGAAAAATGTTGGCATAGAGCGTATGCGTCAATTGAAAAAGGCAGCTGCCTGCAGTATTGGGCTGACCGTTGGTCTTCGAATGGCCCGTGAAGAACTTCGCTATCTTGTCGATCAGTATGAATTATTAAACGCTCGTCTAGAGACCCTTAAAGAAGAACTCGAAGAGCTTGTTCGAATGGTTCCCGGCGCCGATAGGATGATGGCTATAAAAGGCGTCGGCCCAATGACAGTCGTTGGCTTCTTTGCCGAAATTGGTGACCTTTCAAATTATAGAGATCCACGACAAATTATCAAATTAGCAGGACTCAATCTGATGATGAACCAATCAGGCAAACATAAAGGGCAGACGACCATCACCAAACGAGGCCGGCGGAGATTACGCACCATTTTATATCAAGTCGCTCGCCCATTAGCCTTTCATAATAAAGGGTTCAAGGCGCTGCACAATTACTACAAACACCGGAGAAATAATCCTCTAAAGGGGAAACAGTCTTATGTCGCTTTAGGTCGTAAACTGATTAAAATTCTATTTGCGATGGGGACACGGAAGTGTGCCTTTAGTGAAGAACGCATGCTTCGGGATATCCCGCATATTACGGATGTTCAGGCTGCTTAACACGAAATAGGTATAAGTTTCACATACTTTGTCTTTTTAACGTTTTCTTAGTAAATCAAACGAAGCACGGATAAGCCGGTCACCATTCCGAGCATTAGGGCATAGACCCACCCGAGGAGCATATCCG
>NZ_JBJOSA010000049.1:0-1473 GCF_045897515.1 Rossellomorea oryzaecorticis
GGGAAAGGCAACCCCCATTACCCAAGAGAAGTATATATACAGGGAGTACTCTCTTACACATAATTATTGACACAACCCGTAAATTTGGAAAGTGGCACGTATTTTTCAAAGGTGGCTTGAAAATCCTGAAAAGTGGTTTGTATTTTAATCTTGGAGCGATTTTGGATAACTCAAGACGGAAAATACTACTAATTTTCATGAAATATCCTGGCGTCCAGTTAGATTTAAACCAAAAAGATTCCTTTTTTCATATAAAAAAGCAGGAAGCGCATCAAACATTCCGGTTTCATTAGAAGGATATATCTGGATATGTTAAAATAATCCATACGTGCATTTTTAACAAAAGATTGGAGCTGTAACAATGAATAAAAGATTAGTATTATCGGCCATATCCGCTATGTTACTCATGGGAATGTCCGCATGTAGTCAATCCCCCGATGAGAATGCGGCCGATCAGCCGGAATCCGATGCGATCTCAGCAAGCACAGAGGAGCCCTCAAAATCGGATGACTCACCTGCAGAAAGTACAACGTCCAGTGATGAAAACGAGGAGGATCAGCCGAACGAGTCTTCCTCTGACAACAGCAGCACGGAAAGTTCAGACCAGGAGGTTACAGTCACAAAAGTTGAAGGAAAACAAGCATATACAGAAAAACTGGACAACATCCAAAAAGAACTCGATGCCCTTCCATATAAAAAGGATTCCGACAAAGGTGTCACCAATGCGATGAAAAACTACTACGGGGTCGCATACGAAAAATATGATGATGCCTTGAATGAAATCTATGCCCTCTTGAAAAAAGAGCTCTCCCCAGAGGTCATGGCCGAATTAAAGACCGAACAACTAGAATGGATCAAGGAAAAGGAAGAAAAAGCAGAAAAAGAACGACTGAAGTATGAAGGCGGCACGTTTGAATATGTGGCGTGGTATATCTCTTTGTACGAGTCGACGAAGGACCGGTGTTATGAATTGGTGGAGCAGTATATGAGGGATTAAAAGGCGATTTGCTTGAAATGAGGAGGTGGTTCTGGTGCTTCCCATGCAAAAGAACCTCCCCTCTTCCTGGGTCATGGCACCTGCCTTTATAACTTTTCCAGCTTACTAAATCTTAGGCTAGTATCCTCATTTCCTTTCCCCTATAATGGTAAAAAGGAGGTGAGTAAAATGGAAAAGCAAATCGTGAACATGTTAAGCGATATTCAGCGTAACATAAAAGAGCTTGACAGTAATATGAAAGAACTTGAAAGTAACATGAAAGAGTTAAGAACTGACGTGCAAGCGGATATGAGAGAGTTTAGAACTGACTTACAAGCGGATATGAAAGAGTTGAGAACTGACGTACAGGCAGAAATGCAAGAGTTTAGAACTGACTTACAAGCGGACATGAAAGAGTTAAGAACTGACGTACAGGCAGAAATGCAAGAGTTTAGAACTGACTTACAAGCGGACATGAAAGAGTTAAGAACTGACGT
>NZ_JBJOSA010000050.1:0-1084 GCF_045897515.1 Rossellomorea oryzaecorticis
GATGATGATTCGCCCACCAAAAATGACACAAAGGATGCGAAAGTCATCGCTCAAGTCATGCGGGCGGGTCGTTATCATGAGCCTACCTTACCTGAGGGTTTGTATGCCGATTTACGGGAAGGAGTCAAACTCTTTGATATCATCCAAGAAGATTTGTCATCCATCAAGGCTCAAATTCATAATGCGCTGGATCGCTATTTCCCTGAATTCTTGACCGTATTTAAAAAGTGGAATGGGAAAACAGCTTTATATTTATTGAAGCGTGGATATCTTCCCAAAGATATTCAGCAGAAAACAGAGGATGAACTTCTGAAAGAAGTAAAAACGTCAGTAACGAAAAATATCGGGATAGAGCGTATGCGTCAATTGAAAAAGGCAGCTGCCTCCAGTATTGGACTGACCGTTGGTCTTCGAATGGCCCGTGAAGAACTTCGCTATCTTGTCGATCAATATGAATTATTAGACGCTCGTCTAGAAGCCCTTAAAGAAGAGCTCGAAGAACTTGTTCGATTGGTTCCTGGTGCCGATAGTATGATAGCTATAAAAGGTGTCGGGCCTATGACAGTCGTTGGCTTCTTTGCCGAAATTGGTGACCTCTCTAACTATAGAGATCCACGACAAATTATTAAATTAGCAGGACTCAATCTGATGATGAACCAATCAGGCAAACATAAAGGGCAGACGACCATCACCAAACGCGGTCGACGGAGATTACGCACCATTTTATATCAAGTCGCTCGCCCATTAGCCTTTCATAATAAAGGGTTCAAGGCGCTACACAACTACTACAAACACCGGAGAAACAATCCTCTAAAGGGGAAACAGTCTTATGTCGCTTTAGCTCGTAAATTGATTAAGATTCTATTTGCGATGGGAACACGGAAGTGTGCCTTTAGTGAAGATCGCATGCTTCGAGATATTCCGCACATTACTGATGTGCAGGCTGCTTAACACGAAATAGGTATAGGTTACACATACTTTGTCTTTTCAACGTTTCTTAATGTAAATCAAACGAAGCACGGATAAGCCGGTCACCATTCCGAGCATTAGGGCATAGACCCACCCGAGGAGCATATCCGGCATC
>NZ_JBJOSA010000051.1:0-986 GCF_045897515.1 Rossellomorea oryzaecorticis
TGTAAAAGCGAATGCGAATAAGAAGAAATTTGAAAAGAAAATCGCCCGAGTCGAAACTAGAACGTATCAGGCTCAATTAGATGAAGAGATTAATATCGACCGTGAGGAACACGGAAAAAAGCCCTTCCCCCCACAGAATAAAGAAGAGTCAAAAGAAATAAAGGTCAGTACGACCGATCCTGAAAGTGGTTATTACGTAAAAGATGAGCGTGAAAAGCTGTTTGCGTATTCTTTTCATACGGCTAGCGACTCCAGAGGTTTTATCTTAGGTTCTCTCGTCACGGGAGGAAATGTTCACGATAGTCGGATGTTGGACAAGCTCGTCACTCAAGTCACGGATAAGGTCGGTAAGCCTAGTTCTGTCGCTGTTGATGCAGGATATAAAACACCCCACATCGCTAAATTCCTCATGGACCAAGAAATCAGACCCGTTATGCCTTATACACGGCCGAGAACGAAAGACGGATATCTTAAGAAATACGAATACGTTTACGATGAATATTTTGACTCCTATCTTTGTCCCGAAGGACAAATTCTACCTTACCGTACTACCACAAGAGACGGGTACAAACAATACGCTTCCAATCCTTTGGAATGTACAGACTGTCCTCTGTTAGAACGTTGTACGCAAAGTAAGAATCACACCAAGATGATTCATCGACATGTGTGGCAGGATTACATAGATGAGGTAGATCATTTGAGACATACAGAACTAAATAAAACTCTATATGCGAAACGCAAAGAAACGATCGAACGGGTCTTTGCGGACGCAAAAGAAAAGCATGGCATGCGTTGGACGACCTTAAGAGGTCTTAAAAAAGTTTCAATGCAGGCGATGCTTACATTCGCTGCCATGAATCTTAAGAAATTGGCAAACTGGACATGGCGAGGGCCATGTCCAGCCTAGAAATAGGAGAAAAATCTTTAGAAATAACAGAAAACCCCACCTTCGCTTAAGGCGAAGGTGGGGTTTGTCTACAGTCTGA
>NZ_JBJOSA010000052.1:0-745 GCF_045897515.1 Rossellomorea oryzaecorticis
GGTTGTGTCAATAATTATGTGTAAGAGAGTACTCCCTGTATATATACTTCTCTTGGGTAATGGGGGTTGCCTTTCCCCTCCGGAGGCCGAGGCCTCCGGAGGGGAAAAATCGCGATCACCGTCATTTATCTCCGTAACGTTGTTTAAACATATCATTGATTTCTTCTTTCGCTAAACCAAATCCGCCTAATTTTCTTCTAGCCCAGCGATCATTATAATCCGTCACATTTAAATAAATGATCTTTTCAGCTGCCTCAATGTTCGGTAGACTGTCCATGGTTTTCAGTCTCTTCCGGACTTCCCTGTTCAATCGTTCGATCAGGTTGGTTGTATAGAGATACTTCTGAACATCTTTAGGATACTTTAAGAACGTGAGAAGGGATGGGAGTTCGTTCTCCCACGATTCAAATTCTCGTTTGTAGGTTTTCTTCCACTTCTCCTTCAGTTCTTGGAGTGCAGCCAGGGCATCTTCAAAATTATCTGCCTTATAGATAGTTTTCAGATCCTGAGCTAATTCTGCTTGATGTTTTTTACGCGCATTGTTTAAAGTGTTCCTCACTTTGTGCACAACACAGCGCTGTACATCGGCTTTTGGGAAAGAACGAAGGAAAGCATCTTCTAAGCCAGACAAGCCATCGAAAACCCCAAGAAGAACTTGTTCAACCCCACGTTCACGAAGGTCATTCAGAATTTCACTCCACCCGTTAGACGACTCTCTGCCCCCAATATAAAAGCCCAGCACTTC
>NZ_JBJOSA010000053.1:0-536 GCF_045897515.1 Rossellomorea oryzaecorticis
CCTATAGCTCAGCTGGTTAGAGCGCACGCCTGATAAGCGTGAGGTCGGTGGTTCGAGTCCACTTAGGCCCACCATCTTCATTCTCATGGGGCCTTAGCTCAGCTGGGAGAGCGCCTGCTTTGCACGCAGGAGGTCAGCGGTTCGATCCCGCTAGGCTCCACTTGGGTTTTTCACAAAGCGACAGCGGAGTGAAACAACCATCCTTCGGATTCCATTATAAAGTGAATCCAAGTTTGTTCTTTGAAAACTAGATAAAGTGTTAATTGATAGTCAAGAAATTACCGAGTATCGCCATTTTAGGTTTAATCCTAACTTAGTAAGTAAGTGAATCAAATTTTGATTTAGCAGCGAGAAGGTCGAGGAAGCGAAGGAGTGAACACCGGAGCGCACTTAGTCGTGCGTGAGGATGTGAACGACTGAAGCTGACGAAGAGATTCGAAGCTGATAAAGCAAAATTTAGGTTAAGTTATGAAGGGCGCACGGTGGATGCCTTGGCACTAGGAGCCGATGAAGGACGGGACTAACACCGATATGCT
>NZ_JBJOSA010000054.1:0-520 GCF_045897515.1 Rossellomorea oryzaecorticis
TCAGCTTGTAGACAAAGTCTAAGAATTAGACCAAGTCTACAAGCTTTTTTTGTATAATAGAAAAGAATAAAGCTTTTGTGGGGGATAAAAATGTTATCAAAACACACTAAAGAAGGAAGAAATCAAATTGAAATGGTTGCGCTAGATGAACTTGTTCCTGAGGATCATCTAGTTAGGAAAGTTGAACAAGCGATTGATTTTGAATTTATTTATGATTTAGTAGAAGATAAGTATTGTTTAGACAATGGTCGACCTGGTATTGATCCAGTTGTTCTCATTAAAATGGTCTTTACCCAATATCTCTTTGGCATACGCTCCATGCGTCAAACCATCAAAGAAATTGAAACCAACGTGGCTTATCGGTGGTTTATTGGGTATTCCTTCAAAGAGAAAATCCCTCACTTTTCAACCTTCGGTAAAAACTACGCTAGGCGCTTCCACGATACGGATCTCTTTGAACAAATTTTCTACCGCATCTTGAAAGAAGCGATGACCAAAGGATTGGTGGATCCATCCGTTG
>NZ_JBJOSA010000055.1:0-509 GCF_045897515.1 Rossellomorea oryzaecorticis
GTGGATCTCTATAGTTAGAGAGGTCACCAATTTCGGCAAAGAAGCCAACGACTGTCATAGGCCCGACACCTTTTATATCCATCATACTAATGGCGCCAGGAACCGATCGAACAAGCTCTTCGAGTTCTCCTTTAAGGGCTTCTAGACGAGCGTTCAATACTTCATACTGATCGACAAGATAGCGTAGCTCTTCACGGGCCATCCGAAGACCAACGGTCAGTCCAATACTGGAGGCTGCTGCCTTTTTCAATTGGCGCATACGCTCTATCCCGATATTTTTCGTTACTGACGTTTTTACTTCTTTCAGAAGGTCATCCTCTGTTTTCTGCTGAATATCTTTGGGAAGATATCCACACTTCAATAAATATAAAGCTGTTTTCCCATCCCACTTTTTAAAGACGGTTAAGAATTCAGGAAAATAGCGATCCAGCACATTATGAATTTGAGCCTTGATGGATGACAAATCTTCTTGGATGATGTCAAAGAGTTTGACTCCTTCACGTAAATCG